>NZ_CDRNDK010000033.1:0-29371 GCF_977012225.1 Planomonospora algeriensis
GGCGGGGGCGCTGGCGGCGCTGGCCCTGGCGGGGACCGGCACGCCCCCTGGTGGTGACCCTGCACAACGCCGCCACGGCCGGAGGCGCCGTCGGCGCGGTCTACCGGGTGCTGGAGCGGATCGTCGCCCGCCGCGCCGACCGGGTGCTGGTGGTCTCGCCCGACCTGGGAGAGCGGATGGCCGCGCTGGGGGCCCGGCACGTCACGGCGGCCGTCGTCCCCGCGCCGCCCCGCGCGGTCTCGGGCCGGTCGGTGGAGGAGATCCGGGCGGAACTCGGCGCCGGAGACCTGCCGGTCCTGCTGACCGTCGCCAGGCTCGCCCAGCAGAAGGGACTGGAGACGCTCCTCGACGCCGTGGCGTGCCTCGTCGCGGGGCCGGCGCCGCAGGCGCTGTTCCTCGTCGCGGGCGACGGGCCGCTCCGGGAGGAACTGCAGCGGCGGATCGACCGCGAGGGGCTGCCGGTGCGGCTGCTCGGCGACCGGGACGACGTGGCCGACCTGCTCGAGGTGGCACGGGCGCTGGTCGTGCCCAGCAGGTGGGAGGGACAGCCGCTCAGCGTGCAGGAGGCGCTGCGGGCGGGCACCCCGGTGGTCGCCACCGCCGTCGGCGGGATTCCCGAGATGGTCGGGGAGGGCGGGCTGCTGGTGCCGTACGGCGAGGCCGCCGCGCTCGCCGGCGCGGTCGCCCGGGTGCTCGACGATGAAGGGCTCGCCCGCGGGCTGGCGGAGCAGGCCGTCCGGCGGGGCGGGGAGCTGCCGGGGGAGCGGGAGGCGCTGGACGCCGTGCTGGCGGTCTACCGCGGGCCGTGGCGTTGATCGGGACCTGAGCGGAGGATCCGCCGGCCGGAGTGCGGATGGGCGCGCGGACGGAGGCCTCAAGAGCGGGCCTGAGAACGGGCGGATTTAAAGAAACCGGGAACAAGTTCCCCTGCTCATGGGTTGGATTAGGTGCCACCCGGCCGGATCCTTATACTGGCTTGGTTAGGGGGGGAGTATCCCTTCGTGACAGTCTCGTCATCACGGTGCCGCCTCGATCCACGAGGCCCCCGGGGCTGTCGGTCCACGTGTGATCCGCACATGCGATCCGCGCTGGGCGGGAGAGACCTCCGGCATTCAGCCATGCGCGCCGGAGGGTTAACTAGAACATGACTGTACCCACGTGGGCCTGGATCGCCGTGATCGGCGGTCTCCTCCTGGTTCTCGCCTTCGACCTGTGGATCGTCGACCGGGGCGAGCCCCGGGAGTTCTCCATGCGGCAGGCCGGCTTCTGGGTCGGCTTCTACGTCAGTCTCGCCGTCATCTTCGGCATCGTGCTGTGGGTCTTCGCGGGACCCACGCCCGCGGGGCAGTTCTTCGCCGGCTACCTCACCGAGTACAGCCTGAGCGTCGACAACCTGTTCGTCTTCTACATCATCATGACCCGCTTCGCGGTGCCCAAGATCTACCAGCACAAGGTGCTGCTGGTCGGCATCCTGATGGCGCTGGTCATGCGCGGCATCTTCATCGCCGTCGGCGCCGCCGCCCTGCAGAGCTTCGGCTGGCTGTTCTACATCTTCGGCCTCTTCCTGATCTACACCGCCGTCCAGCTGGTCCGCCAGCACAATAACGACGACGAGGAGTTCACCGAGAACGCGGTCCTGCGCTGGGCCCGCCGGGCGCTGCCGCACACCGACGACTACGTGGGCTCCAAGGTCTTCGTCAAGATCGACGGCAAGCGGCTCGTCACCCCGATGCTGATCGTCATGGTCGCCATCGGCACCACCGACCTGCTGTTCGCGCTCGACTCGATCCCGGCGATCTTCGGCCTCACCACCGACGCGTTCATCGTCTTCACCGCCAACGCGTTCGCGCTGATGGGCCTGCGCCAGCTCTACTTCCTGCTGGGCGGCCTGCTGCAGCGGCTCATCTACCTCAGCTACGGCCTGGCGTTCATCCTCGGATTCATCGGGGTTAAGCTGATTCTCGAGGCGTTGCACTCCAGCGGCGTCTCCTGGGCACCCGAGGTGCCGATCTGGGTGTCGTTGTCGGTCATCGGCGTCACCATGGTGATCACCACCGTGGTGAGCCTGATGAAGTCACGACGCGATGTGCGCAAGGGCAACCAAATCGCCACCCCTGTGGAGAGCAAGCAGGTCTAGCGGATTGCCACGGAAGGCGCTTTGCTTGTCTCGTTGCGCCGTAAAAGGGCTGAGAGATCGGTAGCATCCTCCCCCAGAGCGGGTAGACATACCGGTCTAACGCCGCAAGACATCACAAAAGGTTCCCTGTGTCCCACGATTCAGCAAGCCAACCGTCAGGCCGCATGCGCTGGCGCGTGGCGTCTCTCCGTGGCTGCTCCCGACGGTGGCGGCCTCTGCCGTGACCGCGCTGCTCAGCCGCCGTGACAGGCGCTGGGCGCTGGCGGCGGTCCCGCTGACCGCGCTCACCGGCGGCATGCTCTGGTTCTTCCGAGACCCGGAGCGCACGCCCGGTCCCGGGCGGATCCTGTCGCCCGCGGACGGTGTGGTGCAGAGCATCGACCCGTGGCCGGACGGCCGCACCCGGGTGGCCATCTTCATGAGCCCGCTCAACGTGCACGTCAACCGCGCGCCGCTGGCCGGCACCGTCACCTCGGTGGAGCACGTGTCCGGCGGGTTCCTGCCCGCCTTCGACAAGGACAGCGACAAGAACGAGCGGGTCGTGTGGCACCTGGACACCGCGCTCGGCGACCTGGAGCTCGTCCAGATCGCCGGCGCGGTCGCGCGCCGCATCGTGCCCTACCTGGCGGCGGGAGCCAAGGTGACCAGGGCCGAGCGCATCGGGCTGATCCGGTTCGGCTCGCGAGTGGACGTCTACCTCCCCGAGGGGATCGCTCCCGCGGTCTCCGTCGGGCAGAAGACCGTCGCAGGGGTGACCGGCCTTGACCGCGGCTGACGCGAGCTGGTCGATGGGCGGGGCGGACGACGAGCCCCAGGGCCCCGTCGGCAAGGCGTTCCGGCTCTCGGCGGCGGACTCGCTCTCGCTGGGCAACGCGCTCTGCGGCTTCCTCGCCGTCTGCGTGCTCGCCTGGTCGGCGATCACCTCCTTGCAGCAGACCAGTAAGTTCGAGGCCAACCCGCAGTTCTTCGGCACCGCGGTGGTGCTGCTGCTGCTCGGCGCCACCTGCGACCTGTTCGACGGCCTGGTGGCCCGGCGCTTCCGCGCCTCGGCGATGGGCGCCGAGCTGGACAACCTCGCGGACGTGATCAGCTTCGGCTTCGCCCCCGCGTTCATGGTGGTCATCTGGGGCGGGTTCAATCCGCGCGTGCCGTTCCTGATGGTCATGGCCGCCGCGGCGTCGGTGCTGCTGGCCGGTGTCATCCGGCTCGCGCGCTTCGCCTGCGTGAAGACCAAGAGCGGCGACTTCATGGGCCTGCCCATCCCGATGGGCGCCATGACCGTGATCGCGATCGTGCTGCTCTTCGAGCCGTCGGTCGGAGCCGTGCTGCCGATCTTCGGTATCGCCTACCTCATGGTGAGCCGGATCGAGTACCCCAAGCCCAAGGGGAACGTGGCGGCCGTGGTGCTCGCCTGGATGATGATCAATGTCGCCTGCCTGACCATCTGGGCCGCCGGGCTGGCGGGGGGCGACACCCTCATCAAGGTCGGCGCCGTCATGCAGATAACGATCGTGGCGGCGATCCCGCTGCGCATCCTGATGTTCAAGCGGGAGCAGCGCAGGGAGCGCAAGGAGTCCGAGCGCGTCGGCTGACGTGCCCTCACCGGCTTCGCGCAGGGGGCGCCGGCCGGGTCCGCGGGACCGGACCGGCGCCCCCTGCGCCCGCCGGTCCCGCACGCCGGGGCGGACGCTCCTACCAGCCGCGCGCGCGCCACTCCGGCAGGGAGGGGCGTTCGGCGCCGAGCGTGGTGTCCCTGCCGTGGCCGGGGTAGACCCAGGTCTCGTCGGGGAAGCGGTCGAAGATCCGCTCGGAGACGTCCGTGAAGAGCTGCTCGAAGCGCTCCGGGTCCTTGTTGGTGTTGCCCACCCGCCGGGGAAGAGCGAGTCACCGGTGAACAGGTGCCCGTTGTAGTGCAGGGCGATCGAGCCGGGCGTGTGTCCGCGCAGGTGGACGACCTCCATGCTGACCACGCCGACGGTGACCCCGTCGCCGTGCTCGACCGTCAACGTCACCGGGACGGGCAGCGCCGGAGCGTCCAGCGGGTGGGCGATCACCATGGCGCCCGTGGCCGCGGCGACCTCCTGCAGGGCCTGCCAGTGGTCGCCGTGCTGGTGGGTGGTGACGATCTTGCTGATGGGCATGCCGCCGATGAGCTCCAGCAGCCGGTCGGCCTCGGCGGCGGCGTCGATCAGCAGCCCGTCGCCGGTGTCGTTGCAGCGCACCAGATAGGCGTTGTTGTCGAACGGGCCCACGGCGAGCTTCGAGATCGTCAGGGCGGGCAGCTCCCGCACGTCGGCGGGACCGCCTACGCGCACGTCGCCGGTGTAGGTCACGGGTACTCCTCGGGAGGCGTCTGGGGAAGGCCGGGAGGCGCGGTCAGGATCATCCACGGCGGCGGTGCGGGCACCGGTCCGGCCGAGGGCTGGTTGCCCGTGCTCCCCTCCGGCATCACCCTGAGCCCGCCCCCCTGGGTGCGGCCGGTGACCCAGCTCAACAGCGCCCACGGGTCGCCCTGGACCACCGGGCCCGAGCCCAGGTCGCGCCAGACCTGGTGGTGCAGGTAGTCGTCTATCGTCTCCTCCACCACGATCTCGCTGACCGGGCTCTGCTCCTTCGGCCAGCACACCATCGCGTCGTGCAGTTCCCGGCGGACGAACACCTCCGGCCAGTCGGCGCAGGTGTAGCCCGCGCCGAGGTCCACGTGGTGGATCTCGGTCTCGCGCAGCCGGCGGACCAGGAGGTACCAGGCGGGGTGCTCGGGCGGCCGGGTCCCGGACACCACGGCGGACCACGCCTCGGCGGGCAGGTCCCGGAAGGCGGCGGCGAGCCGCGCCGAGCTCTCCTCCAGGTCGGCGAGCTGCTCCTTGGCGGAGCGGGCGGCGCCCGCCTCGATCTCGGCCTCCCGGGTCCGCAGGTCGGGGTACTGCGGGGTCTCGACGCCCGTCCCGGCCCACCGGGTGAGGTTCACCAGGCTGTCGGCGTTGCGGGCGAGGTGGGTGAGCAGATGGCCACGGGTCCAGCCGGGCAGCCGGGAGGGCTCGGGGACGTCGGCGTCGGAGAGGGAGGCCGCGGTGCCGAGGAGGCGCTCCGTCGAGGCCGAGAGCTCGGCCTGAAGTTTCTCTAGCAGGTCCATTCCCCTACTCCATCATTGCGGCGGCGGACGTGCCAGCATCCCCGGCGACGCCATGCCCGGGCATAAAAGAACCGGTTCGCGCGGTTGAAACGGGAAGCGGCCCGTCGGACGCGGGCGGAGGCCGTACTCTGGGGCGAGCGGGGAGCCCCGGTTTCCGGCGCCCGCGCCGGGAGACCGCCGGGCGAGATCGCCGGCGAGAAACTGTCGGACCCCGTCGCTAGTCTTCCCGCGACCGCTCTCAACCCTCTACACCGATGTCGGGACTGCTGTGGCTGACCGCCTCATCGTGCGTGGCGCACGTGAACACAACCTCAAGGACGTCTCGCTGGAGCTGCCGCGGGACTCGCTGATCGTCTTCACCGGGCTCTCCGGCTCGGGCAAGTCCAGCCTGGCCTTCGACACCATCTTCGCCGAGGGCCAGCGGCGCTACGTCGAGTCGCTCTCGGCGTACGCCCGCCAGTTCCTCGGGCAGATGGACAAGCCCGACGTCGACTTCATCGAGGGCCTCTCGCCCGCGGTGTCGATCGACCAGAAGTCGACGAGCCGCAACCCGCGCTCGACCGTCGGCACGATCACCGAGGTCTACGACTACCTGCGGCTGCTGTGGGCGCGGGTCGGCAAGCCGCACTGCCCGAAGTGCGGGCGGGCGATCGCCCGGCAGAGCCCCGAGCAGATCGTCGACCGGGTGATGGAGCTGGCGGAGGGCACCCGCTTCCAGGTGCTCGCCCCGGTGATCCGCGGCCGCAAGGGGGAGTACACCGAGCTGTTCGGCCAGCTCCAGGCCAAGGGATACGCCGGCCGGGTCGACGGCGCGGTGATCAGGCTCGACGAGCCGCCGAAGCTGAAGAAGTACGAGAAGCACGACATCGAGGTCATCGTCGACCGGCTCTCGGTGAAGGAGGGCTCGCGCAGCCGCCTCACCGGCTCGGTGGAGACCGCCCTGCAGCTGTCCGGCGGCACCATCACGCTGGAGTTCGTCGACCTGCCCGAGGACGACCCCAACCGCGAGCGCTTCTACTCCGAGCACCTCTACTGCCCCTACGACGACCTGTCGTTCGAGGAGATGGAGCCGCGCTCGTTCTCCTTCAACTCGCCGTTCGGCGCCTGCCCGGACTGCACCGGCCTGGGCGTCCGGATGGAGGTCGACCCCGACCTGGTCGTGCCCGACCCGGAGAAGACCCTGGGCGAGGGCGCGCTGGCCCCCTGGGCGGGCGGCCACACCAGCGACTACTTCGAGCGGTTGGTCGAGGCGCTCGGCAAGGCGACGGGGTTCAACCTCGACACCCCCTGGGAGCGCCTGTCGAAGAAGGCGCAGAAGGCGCTGCTGCACGGCCACGACGAGCAGGTGCACGTCCGCTACAGCAACCGCTATGGCCGCGAGCGCTCCTACTACACCACCTTCGAGGGCGTCATCCCCTGGGTGCAGCGCCGCCATGCCGAGTCCGAGAGCGACGGCATGCGGGAGAAGTACGAAGGCTACATGCGGGAGATCCCGTGTCCGGCCTGCAACGGCGCCCGGCTCAAGCCGGTCTCCCTGGCGGTCACGGTCGACGGCCGCTCCATCGCCGACGTGGCCTCCCTGTCGATCGCCGACTGCGCGGAGTTCCTGGCCGGGCTGAAGCTCTCCGACCGGGACATGCAGATCGCCGAGCGAGTGGTCAAGGAGATCAACGCCCGGATGGGCTTCCTGCTCGACGTCGGCCTCGACTACCTGACCATGGACCGCGCGGCCGGCACCCTCGCCGGCGGCGAGGCCCAGCGCATCCGGCTGGCCACCCAGATCGGCTCCGGGCTGGTCGGCGTGCTGTACGTGCTGGACGAGCCCTCCATCGGCCTGCACCAGCGCGACAACCAGCGCCTGCTGGAGACGCTGATCCGGCTGCGCGACATGGGCAACACGCTGATCGTGGTCGAGCACGATGAGGACACCATCGCCGCCGCCGACTGGGTGGTGGACATCGGCCCCGGCGCGGGCGAGCACGGCGGGCAGGTCGTCGTATCCGGGACGGTCTCCGAACTGCTGGCCTCGGAGGAGTCGCTGACCGGCGCCTACCTGTCGGGCCGCAGGAGCATCGCGGTCCCGCCCGCGCGCCGCAAGCGCGACCGCAAGCGGCAGATCACCGTCAAGGGCGCCCGGGAGCACAACCTCCAGGGCGTGGACGTGGAGTTCCCGCTCGGCGTGTTCACCGCGGTCACCGGCGTCTCCGGGTCCGGCAAGTCCACCTTGGTCAACGACATCCTCTACAGCGCCCTGGCCAAGGAGCTGAACGGCGCGCGCACGGTCCCCGGCCGGCACTCGAGGATCAACGGCATGGACCAGGTCGACAAGGTCGTGCACGTCGACCAGTCGCCGATCGGCCGCACCCCGCGCTCGAACCCGGCGACCTACACCGGCGTCTTCGACAAGGTGCGCGACCTGTTCGCCCAGACCACCGAGGCCAAGGTCCGGGGTTACGCCAAGGGCCGGTTCAGCTTCAACGTCAAGGGCGGCCGCTGCGAGGCCTGCTCGGGCGACGGCACCATCAAGATCGAGATGAACTTCCTGCCGGACGTGTACGTCCCGTGCGAGGTCTGCCACGGGGCGCGCTACAACCGGGAGACCCTGGAGGTCCACTACAAGGGCAAGACGATCTCCGAGGTGCTCGACATGCCGATCGAGGAGGCCCTCGGCTTCTTCGACGCCATCCCGTCGATCCGGCGCTACCTGCAGACGCTCAACGACGTCGGCCTCGGCTACGTCCGGCTCGGCCAGCCCGCCACGACCCTGTCCGGCGGCGAGGCGCAGCGCGTCAAGCTCGCCGCGGAGCTGCAGCGCCGCTCCACCGGCCGGACGATCTACGTGCTGGACGAGCCCACCACCGGCCTGCACTTCGAGGACATCCGCCGGCTGCTCGGCGTGCTCGGCAAGCTGGTGGACGGCGGGAACACGGTCATCGTCATCGAGCACAACCTGGACGTGATCAAGACCGCGGACTGGATCATCGACATGGGCCCCGAGGGCGGTTCCCGGGGCGGGACCGTGGTCGCCACCGGGACGCCGGAGGACGTCGCGCTGGTCGAGGCCAGCCACACCGGCCGCTTCCTGCGCAAGATCCTCGGCGGCTGAGAGCGCTCGCGGACCGCTGAGGGCGGTGCCCGGGGGGCGGGGAGCCTTTCCCCGTCCCGGGCGCCGCAAACCCGGATTCGGGACCGGGCTGCCGGCTCAATACCCTTGAGGCGGAGCCCGGTTTTGACGGGGGACATTGCGAGAAGGGCCGCGATGAGCAGCAGTGATGGTTCCACCATGCCCACACGCAGGCAGGTGATCGGCGCCGCGGGGGCCGTGGCGTGCGGCGCGGCGCTCGCCGGTTGCGCCGCCGGGCCGCCCGGTCCGGCTGTGGTGCCGCCGGGCGTCAAGGGCCAGGTCGTCGCGAAGGTCGCCGATGTCCCGGTGGGCGGCGGCATGGTGCTCACCAAGTGGAAGATCGTGATCGCCCAGCCGACCGCAGGGGTGTTCAAGGCGTTCAGCGCGAGCTGCCCGCATCGGGGTTGCGCGGTCAGCCGTCCCGCCGAGGGCGTCATCCGCTGCCCCTGCCACGGCAGCGAGTTCGACGCCGTCTCCGGAAAGTGCCTCAAGGGCCCGGCCGAGGCGCCCCTGGCCGAGTTCGCGCTGAGGGTCGAGGGCGACGGCATCGTCATGGTCTGAGCGGGACGCCTCCGATGAGCCGCGGCCAAGGTGTAAATCTTCACAGTTTCCTGATGTCCGGTACGGCATGCTGACCCGCATCGGGAGTGAGGCCGCGGACGGCCGTGGGCGGCAGGCACGCACACGGGCGGCCAGGGGCACGGATACGGATGCGGACCCTGGGAGGGTGACCATGACGGACACGACACGGCGTGCGGTGATGCTGGGCGCGGGTGGAGCGGGGCTCGCGGCGGTGCTGACCGCGTGCTCCGGCTACGGCGAGCCGACGGCGGACGACGCGGGCTCCTCCAGCGCGGCCCCCTCCGCGGCGGAGACCGGCTCGGAGACGGCGGCGGGCTCCGGTGACTCGGCGGCGAACGCGCTGGCCAAGACGGCCGACATCCCCGAGGGCGGAGGCAAGGTCTTCAAGGACGCGAAGGTCGTCGTGACCCAGCCGAAGGCTGGGGAGTTCAAGTGCTTCAGCTCCGTCTGCACCCACCAGGGATGCGACGTGGGCGGGGTCGAGGGGACCGACATCGTCTGCCCCTGCCACAACAGCAGGTTCAGCATCGCTGATGGATCCGTCACCAACGGGCCCGCCAACAAGCCCCTGGAGGAGAAGACCATCAAGGTCGACGGGGACTCGATCACGCTGGCCTGACCGGGGCGGCCCGCCGTACCGGCGTCCTCGGAAGGGGTGGCCGGGGCGTCGGTGCGACGGGTCGCGGGGCCGCTGAGGCAGGGTTTCCTGTCGGCGGGCCCCGATAGGCTTTGGGACGTGGCGAGATCTGTGCACGGTCCGGCGAGTTTCCGGCCGAAGCCGGGGTCGATCCCCGAGTCCCCCGGCGTCTACCGGTTCAGGGACGCCGGAGGCCGGGTCATCTACGTGGGCAAGGCCAAGAGCCTGCGCCAGCGGCTGAACTCCTACTTCGCCGACTTCGCGGGACTGCACCCGCGCACCCAGACCATGCTCACGACCGCGGCCGGCGTCGACTGGACGGTCGTGGGCACCGAGGTCGAGGCGCTCCAGCTCGAATACTCCTGGATCAAGGAGTACGACCCGCGGTTCAACGTCAAGTACCGCGACGACAAGTCCTATCCCTACCTCGCGGTCACGATGGGCGAGGAGTTCCCCCGGGTCCAGGTGCTGCGCGGCGCCAAGCGCAAGGGCACCCGCTACTTCGGCCCCTACTCCCATGCCTGGGCGATCAGGGAGACGGTCGACCTGCTGCTGCGGGTCTTCCCGATCCGGAGCTGCTCGTCGGGGGTGTTCCGGCGGGCCGCCCAGATCGGCCGGCCCTGCCTGCTGGGATACATCGACAAGTGCTCGGCGCCGTGTGTCTCCAGGGTCACGGCCGCAGAGCACCGCGCGCTCGCCGAGGACTTCTGCGACTTCATGGCGGGCAACACCGGCCGGTTCATCAGGCGGCTGGAGGCCGAGATGCGCCAGGCCGCCGCCGAGGAGGAGTTCGAACGGGCCGCCAGGCTCCGGGACGACGTCCAGGCGCTGCAGCGGGCGATGGAGAAGCAGGCCGTCGTGCTGGGCGAGAACATCGACTGCGACGTGGTCGCGCTGGTGGACGACCCGCTGGAGGCGGCCGTCCAGGTGTTCTACGTCCGGGCGGGCCGCGTGCGGGGCCAGCGGGGCTGGGTGGTCGACAAGGTCGAGGAGACCGGCCCCGGCGAGCTGGTCGAGAACTTCCTGTTGCAGATGTACGGCGAGGCCGCCCCCGAGGCGCTGCCCCGGGAGGTCCTGGTGCCCGCCCTGCCGCCGGACGCCGGGGCGCTCGCCGAGCTGCTGAGCGAGCGGCGCGGGGCCCGGGTGGAGATCCGCGTCCCGCAGCGGGGCGACAAGAAGTCGCTGATGGAGACCGTCGAGCGCAACGCCAAGGAGTCTCTGAACCAGCACCGGATCAGGCGCGCCAGTGATCTGACGGCGCGGAGCAGGGCGCTGCAGGAGATCGCCGAGGCGCTCGACCTGGACCAGGCGCCGCTGCGCATCGAGTGCTACGACGTCTCCCACCTGCAGGGCACCAACGTGGTGGCCTCGATGGTGGTGTTCGAGGACGGCCTGGCCAGGAAGAGCGAGTACCGCAGGTTCTCCGTCCGCTCCGCCGACGGCGACGTCGCGTCCATCCACGAGGTGATCTCGCGCAGGTTCAAGCGCTACCTGGAGGAGCGCTCGGCCACCGGTGAGCTGGACACCGGACCGGACTCCGGCCCGGACTCCGGGCCCGGTGACGGAACGGGCGAGGGCCCCGCCGTCCCCGGAGCCGCGGACGACATCGGCGCCGGGGCGCCGCCGGTCCGGACGCGGCCCGGAGCCGGCGCCGGGCATCGACCCCGAGACGGGCCGGCCGCGGAAGTTCGCCTACCCGCCCAATCTGGTCGTGGTGGACGGTGGCCCGGCCCAGGCGGCGGCCGCCCAGCGGGCGCTCGACGAGCTCGGCGTGGACGACGTCGCGGTCTGCGGTCTGGCCAAGCGGCTGGAGGAGGTGTGGCTCCCCGGTGAGGACCTGCCGGTCATCCTGCCCCGGTCGAGCGAGGCCCTGTACATGCTGCAGCGGGTCAGGGACGAGGCCCACCGGTTCGCCATCGCCTACCATCGGTCGAAGAGGTCGAAGAGCGTGCGGGAAAGCGCCCTGGACGAGGTTCCGGGGCTCGGTCCGGCGCGCAGGCAGGCTCTGATCAAGCATTTCGGATCGGTGAAACGGCTGCGGGAGGCGACCGCCGCCGAGATCCGTGAGGTTCCCGGGATCGGCCCTGCGACGGCTGAGGCGATCGTGTCGGCGTTGAAGGGGGAGAACCCAACGTGAGAGAGCGGACCACGGACGCGGCGGTGTCGTTCGCGCGGCGGGCGGAGGAGGGCACGTGAGCGAGCGAGCCAGGGGCACAGCAGCGTCGCGCACGCGGCCGACGGAGGAGGGCACGTGAGCGAGCGGAGCGAGCGAGCCAGGGGCGCAGCAGCGTCGCGCACGCGGCCGACGGAGGAGGACGCGTGAGCGAGCGGGAGCCCGCGTTCGTCATCGTCACCGGCATGTCGGGGGCGGGGCGGAGCACGGCGGCCAAGGCCCTGGAGGACCTCGGCTGGTTCGTCATCGACAATCTGCCCCCGGGGCTGCTGTTCGCCATGGCCGAGGAGGCCGGACGCGTCAAGCTGGCGGCCGACAAGGTGGCGGCGGTGGTCGACGTGCGCAGCCTCGCCTTCACCACCGATCTCAACGCCGCGATCGAGGAGCTGGACGGGCGCGGCGTCGCCGTACGGGTGGTGTTCCTGGAGGCCGGCGACGAGGAGCTGGTCCGCAGGTTCGAGAGCGTCCGCCGCCCCCACCCGCTGCAGGGGGACGGCCGGCTGGTCGACGGGATCACCCGCGAACGCGGCATCCTGCGCGACGTCCGGGCCAACGCCGATCTGGTCATCGACACCTCCAACCTCAACGTCCACGAGCTCCGCGGCAAGATCGTCGCCTTCTTCGGCGGTGAGGACCGGCCGGGACTGCGGGTCAACGTGGTCTCGTTCGGGTTCAAGTACGGCCTGCCCGTGGACGCCGACCTGGTGGTGGACTGCCGCTTCCTGCCCAACCCGCACTGGGTGCCGGAGCTGCGCCCGATGAACGGGCTCGACGCCCCCGTGCGGGAGTACGTCCTGGAGCAGGCGGGCGCCAAGGAGCTGCTCGACGCCTACGAGGAGGTGGTCGGCATCATCTCGGCCGGGTACGCCCGCGAGGGCAAGAGCTACGCCACCCTGGCCGTCGGCTGCACCGGCGGCAAGCACCGCAGCGTGGCCATGGCGGAGCAGATCGGCGCCCGCCTGCGCGACCGGGGCGGCATGGACGTGCAGGTGAGCCACCGGGATGTGGGCCGCGAGTGACCGGGGGGCTCAACGGAGGGCCGGACGGGCCCGAGGGCGGCCCCGGGGTCGTGGCGCTGGGCGGAGGGCACGGGCTCTACGCCTCGCTCTCCGCGCTGCGCCGGGTCACCTCGGAGCTGACGGCCGTCGTCACCGTGGCCGACGACGGGGGGTCGAGCGGACGGCTCCGCCGCGAGCTCGGCGTGGTGCCCCCGGGCGACCTGCGGATGGCCCTGGCAGCCCTGTGCGGGGACGACGAGTGGGGGCGCACCTGGAGCGAGGTCGTCCAGCACCGGTTCCGCAGCGAGGGGGAGCTGCACGGCCACGCGGTCGGCAACCTGCTCATCGTGGCGCTGTGGGAGAAGCTCGGTGACACGGTCGCCGGGCTGGACTGGCTCGGGCGGCTGCTGGGCGCGCACGGCCGGGTGCTGCCGATGTGCTCGGTCCCGCTGGACATCGCCGCCGAGGTCGAGCTGGACGGTGAGATCAGCACGGTGCGCGGCCAGGTGGCCTGCGCGCTGACCCCCGGCCGGGTCCGGGCCATCTCGCTGGTCCCGGAGGACCCCCCGGCCTGCCCGGAGGCGGTCCGGGCGGTTCTGGACGCCGACTGGGTCGTCTTCGGCCCGGGTTCGTGGTTCACCAGCGTCCTGCCGCACCTGAAGGTGCCCGAGCTGGCCGGGGCCCTGCACGCCACCCGGGCCCGGCGCGTGGTCACGCTGAACCTCGCGCCGCAGCCGGGGGAGACCGACGACTTCTCCCCCCAGCAGCACCTGGAGGTGCTGCGGCGGCACGCACCCGCCCTGGAGATCGACGTGGTGCTGGCCGACACCGGCGTGGTCGACGACCGGGAGGAGCTGGAGAAGGCCGCCGCCGGGCTGGGCGGACGCCTCGTGCTGGCCGACGTGGCGGCCGCCGACGGCTCGCCGAGGCACGATGCACGACGTCTTGCCTCGGTCCTGGACGAGATTTTCCATGAGAAGCGTTGATCCTGGTAAGCCTGGCCCAGGAGTGCGAGAAACTTCTGTGAGCCTGATGTATCCGGGCCGCAGGGGGGTTCACATGGGGGAGGACGAACGCGCATGGCGATGACAGGTGTGGTGAAGGACGAGCTGAGCAGGCTGCCGGTCCTGAAACCCTGCTGCCGCAAGGCCGAGGTGTCGACGCTGCTGCGGTTCGCGAGCGGGCTGCACCTGGTGGGCGGGCGGATCGTGATCGAGGCGGAGCTGGACACCAACGTCACGGCGCGGCGGCTCATCAAGGACATCGGGGAGGTGTTCGGCCACAAGGCCGAGGTGCTGGTCCTGGCGCCCGCCGGGTTGCGCAAGGGATCCCGCTACGTCGTCCGGGTCTACCGCGACGGTGAGGCCCTGGCCCGCCAGACCGGGCTGATCGACAACCACGGCCGCCCGGTCCGCGGTCTGCCGCGCCAGGTGGTCGCCGGGGCGACCTGCGACGCCGAGGCCGCCTGGCGGGGCGCCTTCCTGGCGCACGGCTCCCTCACCGAGCCGGGTCGCTCGATGTCGCTGGAGATCACCTGCCCGGGGCCGGAGGCGGCCCTCGCGCTGGTCGGGTCCGCCCGGCGGCTGAAGATCCACGCCAAGGCCCGCGAGGTGCGCGGCGTCGACCGGGTGGTGGTCCGCGACGGCGACGCGATCAGCGCGCTCCTGACCCGCCTGGGCGCCCACGACAGCGTGCTGGCCTGGGAAGAGCGGCGCATGCGCCGGGAGGTGCGCGCGACGGCCAACCGGCTGGCCAACTTCGACGACGCCAACCTGCGCCGTTCGGCCCGCGCCGCGGTCGCCGCGGGCGCGCGGGTCCAGCGGGCCCTGGAGATCCTGGGGGACGACGCGCCCGAGCACCTGGTGATCGCCGGCCGGCTGCGGGTGGAGCACAAGCAGGCGTCCCTGGAGGAGCTCGGCCAGCTCGCCGACCCGCCGCTGACCAAGGACGCCATCGCCGGCCGGATCCGGCGGCTGCTCGCCATGGCGGACAAGCGCGCCCAGGACATCGGCGTGCCCAGCACCGAGGCGAACCTCACGGTGGACATGCTGACCACGTGACCGCGCTGCGGCGGCGGACAGGCCGGCGCCGCGGGACGACGGGTGGAGGGTGCGCCGGACGGGAGTCGACGGCGGGCCCCGCCGCGTGGCGATCCCGGGCATGACGAGAGCCGGGCCCCGGTCGGGGCGCCGGCTCTCGTCATGCCCGGGGTCCGGAAGGGACCGAGGGCGCGGAAGGGCTACGCCGGGTTGTGCGGCTTGAAGTAGTCCACCGGGGCCTCGTCCTGCTGCGGGGAGGACGGGGCGGCCAGGGACTCCCGGGCGGCCTTGACGCGGCTGTTCACGAAGCTGAAGCCCGCGGCGCCGGCGATCGCCCAGAAGAGCAGGGTCACCGGATCCTGGGCGACGAGGTCGGGGAACTCCCGGGCCTTGGGCAGGAGCTCGCTGAGGGGCGATCCTCCGGGGTCGACGAAGTCCGCCCAGGCGTCGCCGATGAAGACGCCGAGACCGGCTCCCGCGAACGAGAACACCGCGGCCAGGGCGGGCAGCACCGGGCTGGTCGGGCGGACGGCCATCATCGCCAGGCCGACCAGGACGCCGACGCCGACCGCGGCGATGCCGATCTGGTAGTCGGTGACGCCGATGACGGCGCCGTAGGCGGCGGCGCCCACGAGCGCGGCGACCAGGCCGGCGACGGAGCCGAGGACGAGGCCGCTCCCGGGTCTGGGGGTGGAGGTCATTGCAGGTCCTTGCAGGGATGGGATGTGTTTACCGTGACGAGTCGGGCACTTTACTGCAAACGTGCGAGAGGGACGCGCGATTTACGGGAGAGTTCAAAGAAAGCGAACAGGGGACCGCAAGTGGTCTAAACCAATTCGGGTCCGATAGGGTTCGTTCTTGAGGTACAAGCCAGCCCCAAGTCGCCGGTCCATGCGACCGGCGCAACGACGTACGAGGAGATCGGCACAGTGAGCATCCGCGTAGGCGTCAACGGATTCGGCCGCATCGGCCGCAACTTCTGGCGTGCGGTCGCTGCCAGCGGCAAGGACATCGAGATCGTTGCGGTCAACGACCTGACCGACAACGCCACGCTCGCCCACCTGCTCAAGTACGACAGCATCCTCGGCCGCCTGCCGTACGAGGTGAAGAGCAGCGCCGACGAGATCACCGTGGACGGCAAGGCGATCAAGGCCTTCGCCGAGCGCGACCCGGCCAAGCTGCCCTGGGGCGACCTGGGCGTGGACGTGGTCGTGGAGTCCACGGGCTTCTTCACCGACGCCGACAAGGCGCGCGTGCACGCCGAGAACGGCGCCAAGAAGGTCATCATCTCGGCCCCGGCCAAGAACGAGGACTTCACCGTCGTCATGGGCGTCAACCACGAGCTCTACGACGCGGCCAACCACACGGTCATCTCCAACGCCTCCTGCACGACCAACTGCCTGGCCCCGATGGCCAAGGTCATCCACGACACCTTCGAGATCAAGAAGGGTCTGATGACCACCATCCACGCCTACACGCAGGACCAGAACCTGCAGGACGCCCCGCACAAGGACCTGCGCCGCGCCCGCGCCGCCGCGCTGAACATCGTGCCGACCTCCACCGGCGCCGCCAAGGCCATCGGCCTGGTGCTGCCGGAGCTCAAGGGCAAGCTCGACGGCTACGCGCTGCGCGTGCCGATCCCCACGGGCTCGGCCACCGACCTGACCGTCGAGGTCGGACGCGACACCAGCGTCGACGAGGTCAACGCCGCGCTGAAGGCCGCCGCCGAGGGCGCGCTCAAGGGCTTCCTGACCTACACCGAGGACCCGATCGTCTCCTCGGACATCGTCACCGACCCGGCCTCCTGCATCTTCGACGCAGGCCTCACCAAGGTGACCGGCAACCAGGTCAAGGTCGTCGGCTGGTACGACAACGAGTGGGGCTACTCCAACCGCCTCGTCGACCTCATCGAGCTCGTGGGCGCCGACCTGCGATGAAGGACCTGTCTCAGCTCGACGTGAAGGGTCGGCGCGTGCTCGTGCGCGTCGACCTCAACGTCCCCCTGGACGGGGACGTCATCACCGACGACGGCCGCATCCGCGCCTCGCTGCCGACGATCCGGGACCTCGCCGGCCGGGCGCCCGGGTCGTGGCCTGCGCCCACCTGGGCCGCCCCAAGGGCTCGCCGAACCCGAAGTACTCCCTGGCCCCCGTCGCGCGGCGGCTGGGCGAGCTGCTCGGCGCCGACGTGGCCTTCGCCTCCGACGTGGTCGGCGAGTCGGCCCGGGGCGTGGTGGAGGGTCTGCAGGACGGCCAGGTGGCCCTGCTGGAGAACCTGCGCTTCGAGCCGGGTGAGGAGTCCAAGGACGACGCGCAGCGCGCGGAGTTCGCCCGGAAGCTGGCCGATCTGGCCGAGCTCTACGTCGGCGACGGCTTCGGCGCGGTGCACCGCAAGCACGCCAGCGTCTACGACGTGCCCGGGCTCCTGCCGCACGCGGCGGGCGGCCTGATCACGACCGAGGTCGACGTGCTCAGGCGCCTGACCGAGGACCCGGCCCGGCCGTACGCCGTGGTGCTGGGCGGCGCGAAGGTCTCCGACAAGCTCGGCGTCATCGCCAACCTGCTGACCAAGGTCGACCGGCTGATCGTCGGCGGCGGCATGGCCTACACCTTCCTCAAGGCCCAGGGCTTCGAGGTCGGCAAGTCCCTGCTGCAGGAGGACCAGCTCGACAAGGTGCGCGGATTCCTCCGCGAGGCCGCCGAGCGCGGCGTGGAGCTCGTGCTCCCGGTCGACGTGCTGGCCGCCACCCACTTCGCCGAGGACGCCGAGTACGAGGTGGTCGACGCCACCGCGATCCCGGCCGACCGGGAGGGTCTGGACATCGGCCCGCGCAGCCGCGAGCTGTTCGCCGCCAAGCTGGCCGACGCCAAGACCGTCTTCTGGAACGGCCCGATGGGCGTCTTCGAGTTCGAGGAGTTCTCCGGGGGAACCCGCGCGGTCGCCGAGGCGTTGATCGGCTCGGAGGCCTTCACCGTGGTCGGCGGCGGCGACTCCGCCGCGGCCGTGCGCCGGCTGGGCCTGCCCGAGGACGGCTTCTCGCACATCTCCACCGGTGGCGGGGCCAGCCTCGAGTACCTGGAGGGCAAGACCCTGCCCGGACTCGCCGCGCTGGAGGAGTAGGGGTGGGCCGAGGCAGCCGGCGGGGCACCCCGCACGGGACGAGCGCTCCACGGAGCGAGCGAGGAGCGGTGGGAGACAGATGACTGCAGGACGCAAGCCTCTCATCGCCGGCAACTGGAAGATGAACCTCAATCACCTCGAGGCCATCGCCACCGTCCAGAAGCTGGCGTTCGCGCTGAACGACAAGGACTTCGACCGGGCCGACGTCGCCGTGCTGCCGCCGTACACAGATCTGCGCAGTGTGCAGACGCTGGTGGACGGCGACAAGCTGCGGATCCTGTACGGCGCGCAGGACCTGTCGTCGTACGACGGCGGCGCCTACACCGGGGAGATCTCCGGGGCGATGCTGGCCAAGCTGGGGTGCACCTTCGTCACGATCGGGCACTCCGAGCGGCGGCAGTACCACCGCGAGGACGACGAGCTGGTCAACGGCAAGGTGCTGGCCGCCTACCGGCACTCGCTCACGCCGATCCTGTGCGTGGGGGAGGGCCTGGAGGTCCGCCGGTCCGGAGGCCACGTGGCGCACAGCGTCGCCCAGCTCGAGGGGGCGCTGCGCAAGGTCACCGCCGAGCAAGCGGCCTCGATCGTGCTGGCCTACGAGCCGGTCTGGGCCATCGGCACCGGTGAGGTGGCGACCCCGGCCGACGCGCAGGAGGTCTGCGGGGCGCTGCGCTCCAGGCTCGCCGAGCTGTACGACGGCGAGGTGGCCGCGGGCGTCCGGGTCCTTTACGGAGGATCGGTCAAGTCCGACAACATCGCCGGCATCATGGCCCAGCCCGACGTGGACGGGGCCCTGGTCGGCGGGGCGAGTCTGGACGCGGCCGAGTTCGCCAGGATCTGCCGGTTCGGGGAAACATCCGGCTGAGTGAGCCGTTCGGAGGGTACGACTTGACAGCAGGTCGTACCCTCTTAGAGCAAGTTTGAATCGTCACGCCTCTGGCGTCATACAGGGATCGCGCCCGGACGCGGGTCGCGCACATTAGGAAACAGGTCAACGGTGACAATCGGAATCTCCATCGCCCTCATCCTGTCGAGCATGCTGATGATCTTGCTCGTGCTGCTCCACAAGGGCAAGGGCGGGGGTCTGTCGGATCTGTTCGGTGGCGGTTTCTCGTCGTCGTTCGGAGGCTCCTCCGTGGTGGAGCGCAACCTCGACCGGCTCACCATCATCACCGGGGTGGTCTGGTTCGTGTGCATCATCGCGCTGGGCCTGCTCCTGAAGCCCTGATTCGGCTTGCCGGAAGCATGACAGTGGTACAGCCCTGCCCCGTATCCCGAGCGGGAGGGCCATCGAGCGAGGAGTACATCCGTGGGTAGTGGCAACGCGATCCGTGGCAGCCGTGTCGGCGCCGGCCCGATGGGAGAGGCGGAGCGTGGCGAGGCGGCTCCCCGTGTAAGGGTCCCGTTCTGGTGCGCGAACATGCACGAGACGCGTCCCAGCTTCGCCAGCGACGCGGCCATCCCGGAGTTCTGGGACTGCCCCCGCTGCGGTCTCCCGGCAGGTCAGGACGAGGCCAACCCGCCGGCTCCTCCTCGTAACGAGCCGTACAAGACGCACCTCGCCTACGTGAAGGAGCGTCGCAGCGACAAGGACGGCGCGCAGATCCTGGCCGAGGCCCTGGAGCGGCTGCGCTCCTCCTCGCGTCCGATCTACTAGCCGCCGTCGGCCGGGCGGTCGCGTCCCGGCCCTGCGGTCTCGCACGCGGAAAGGCCCCCGGGGATGACACCCCCGGGGGCCTTTCCGCGTCGTTACCGGTCGACCGCGTCGACCGTGTCGGCCGTGCCCGCCGTACCGTTCAGGCGGAGCAGTTCCAGGTCCGCGCGGCGGGGCAGGCTCTCCCAGTCGCCCTGCGCGGTCACCGCGCACGCCCCGGCGGCGCAGGCGGTGGCCAGGCGCCGCTCGGGGGAGGCTCCGGCCAGCCAGTCGGCCAGCCATCCCGCGGCGAAGGCGTCACCGGCTCCGACGGGGTCGAGCTCGGTGACCCGGTACGGCTCGGCCCGCCGTACCTCGCCGTCGGAGAACTCCACCGCGCCGCGGGCCCCGAGCTTGACGAGCACGTGGCGCGGCCCCAGCCCGGCGAGGGCCCGGGCCGCGCCGATGGGATCCCCGTCCGGGGCGGCCCGCCCGCCGTCGGTGAACAGGCGGGCCTCGGCCTCGGTGGCGAACAGCACGTCGGCGGCCTCGACGGTCTCGCGCAGCACGGCGGCGGCCTTCTCCGGCGGCCAGAGGCGCGGCGGTAGTTGACGTCCATCGAGACGGCACCCCCGCCGCGCGCGCCTCCGCCACGGCGGACCGGACCGCCTCGCGGGCCGATGCCGAGAGCGCGGGGGTGATCCCCGTGACGTGCAGGACGCGGGCCGAGCGGATGAACTCCGGATCGAGGTCGTCCGGGCGGAGCCGGGAGCCCGCGCTCGCCGCCCGGTAGTAGCGCACGTCCACCGCCTCGGCGGTGCGCCGTCCCTTGACCATCAGGCCGGTGGGCGCGTCCGGGTCGACCACCGCCCGGGAGACGTCGACGTGCTCCCCGGCCAGGGTGGAGCGGACCAGCTCGCCGAACTCGTCGGCGCCCACCCGGCCGATCCAGGCCGCCCGCAGGCCCAGCCGGGTGACGCCGATCGCCGCGTTCGACTCCGCGCCGCCCACGCCGAGGTCGAAGTCCCGGGCGTGCCGGAGCAGGCCGGTACGGCGGGCGGTGAACAGGGCCATGGTCTCGCCGAGGGTCACCAGGTCGGTCATCGGGGGGCTCCCAGCTTTCTGGAGATCAGCAGGGCGGTCCGCGCCACCATCGGCCCCAGGTCGCGCACCCGCGCGGCGGTGATCCGCGAGGTCAGACCGGAGACGGAGACGGCGGAGACCGCGCTGTCGTCGTGGTTGAAGATCGGTGCGGCCACGCAGCGGACCTCGGGCTCGTTCTCCCGGTCGTCGACGGCGTAGCCGCGCTGCCGGATCCGGGCCAGTTCACCGCGGAGCCGGTCGGGGTCGGTGATCGTGTGGCGGGTCAGGGCGGGCAGCCCGGCGGCCACGACCCGTTCGACGGCCTCCTCCGGCTGCCAGGCGAGGATCGCCTTGCCGACCGCGGTGCAGTAGAGCGGGCTCCGGCTGCCGATCCGGGAGGCCATCCGGACCGTCGCCTCGTTCTCCACCTTGTCGATGTAGACGACGTACGGCGGGTCGTGGACGACCAGGTGGACGGTCTCGCGGACCTGGATCATCAGCCGGCGCGTCTCCTCGGCGGCCACGGTCCGCAGGTCGAGCGTGGACAGGTAGGCCTGGCCGAGGCGGAGCGTGCCGTGGCCCAGCCGGTAGGCCCCGCTCCTGCGGTCGCGCTCCAGGAGCCCGGCCTCCAGCAGCGGGACGGTCAGGCGCAGCACGGTGCTCTTGGACAGGCCGAGCGCCTCCGCCAGCCGCGACAGCGACAGGCCCTGGCCGGCGCCCGCGTGGTCGCGCACGTACTCCAGTACGGCCAGCGCCCGCCGGAGCGAGGCCGACTGGTTGCGCTCCCCGCCGCCCGTCCTGCCCTGACCCGCGCCCGCGCCGGGGCTCCGGTCGTGCTCGCGGTCCCGGCCGGGACTCTGCGCCTGCACCCGTTCCTCTCCTCGTCCCCGGTCGTGGTCGTGGTCGCGGCTCCGGCCGGGACCGGGGGCGGTCACCGCGGCCTCAGCGGGCGGCCGGGGTGGGCCCCGGTGAGGGCGCCTCCCGCCAGCACCGGCACGCCGCCGACCAGCACGTCGTCGATCCCCTCGGCGAGGACGCGCGGCCGGGAGTAGTCGGCGGTGTCGGTCACCTTCCCCGGATCGACGACCGCGAGGTCCGCGACCAGGCCGGGACGGATCACGCCCCGGTCCGGCAGCCGGAACCGGCGGGCCGGAGCGGAGGACAGGTGCGCGACCGCCTCCTCCCAGGTCCAGTCGCCGAGCTCGCGGACGTGCCGGCCGAGGAAGCGGGCGAAGGCGCCGAAGGCCCGCGGATGGGGGTGGCCGCCGATGTGGATGGCGTCGGACCCGCCCATGTGGGCCGGGTGCCGCAGCAGCAGCCGCATGGACGTGTCGTCGTTGCCGGGCGGCTGGGCGAACACGCAGCTGGCGGCCAGCCCGGTCGCGATCAGCAGGTCCGCGCAGAAGTCGGCCGGTCCGCGCCCGGCTTCGGCCGCGGCCTCGGCCAGCGTCCTGCCCTCGGTCCAGGCGAACTCGGCGGAGGGGACGTGCGCGAGCACGGCGCGCCGCCAGAGCGTGGGGTCGGCCTCACGGGCCAGGCGGCGCCGTACCGCGGGGTCGTGCAGGAGCGCCACCGTGCGGTCCAGGTCGGGGCGGGCGGCCCTGTCCCGGGTCCCGCCGGGTGTCCCGCCGCCGGGGCCGTCGCCGGTCCGGCCGTCCGGCCCGGGGGCGAGGACGCCGGGGCCGTCGAGGTCGCGGGGGAGGGCGACCATCGCCAGGATGCTGAACCCGCTGAGGTAGGGGTAGCTGTCGAAGGTGACGTCCAGGCCCGCGTCGAGGGCCCGGTCGACCATTCCGGCGAGCCGTCCGCCGGGGCCGTGGTAGTGGGAGACGTGCAGCGCGACCTCCGCCCGCTCGGCGATCGACCGCGCCTCGGCCATGCCCGTGGCGGCGGCCTCCTCGTATCCCCGCATGTGGGTCACGTAGGGCAGACCGGCCCGGGCGACGGGCGCGCACAGCGCGGCGAGCTCGGCGGCGTCGCCGTACCGTCCGGGGACGTACTCCAGGCCGCTGGACAGGCCTGCGGCCCCGTCCTCCAGGCCCTGCTCCACCAGGCGGAGCATCGCCGCCGGATCACCGCAGGCCGCGTGGCGGACCGTCCCGTGCGGGACGAGGTAGACGGTGTTGAGGGCGGTCGCGCGGTCGTAGGAGGCCAGCAGGTCCGCCACGCTCACCGGCCCGCCGTCCAGGGCCGGATGCGCGCCGTTGATCGCGGCGAAGTAGCGGGTGACGAAGCGCAGCGTCTCGGGGGCGGAGGGGGCGAAGGACAGGCCGTCCTGCCCGAGCACGAACGTCGTGACGCCCTGCCGGAGCGCCGCCAGCTGGACACCGGGATCGAGCACGGTCGCGTCGCCGTGGACGTGGGCGTCGATGAACCCGGGGACCACCAGCCGTCCGGTGGCGTCGATCGCGGCCGCGGCGGGACGGGCGCCGCCGGAGGACAGGTCGCCGACCGCCTCGATCCGGCCGTCGCGGACGCGACGTCGGCAGGGTACGGCGGGGCGCCGGTGCCGTCCACCACCCGGCCGCCCTCGATGAGCACGTCGAACACGGTGGACACGGTAGAGGGCCCGTGCGCGCGGTACCACATTCGCGGCACGGCGTTGTGCACTGCACAACACGCTGAGAGAAGCCTTCCGCTCACCGCCGCCCGGGCGGCGGTGAGCGGGTCCGGCCGGGGAGAAGGAGACGCAGGGAGGACCACGCTCCGAGGCCGGGGCGAAGGGGAGGGGGCGGCGGGAGGACCGCGTCCCGGAATCACGGGGAGGAGCACGGTTTCCGGACGGGATCCCGTCTTCTCGCCCGGCGGGGACTCCCGTAGGTTGTCTGCCGGAACGGACACGAGGAAAAGGCGGATCACCATGTCGGCGGAGCGGTTGACCGAGCTCAGGAGCGAGTTCTCCGCCATCGACACCGATGGCGACGGTTACATCACGGAAGGGGAGCTGGCCGGGCGCTTCCCCGACCTCCCCCCGGAGGCGATCGGCTCGCTGAACCGCGACGCCGACTCCGACGGGGACGGGCGGTTCTCCTTCGAGGAGTTCGTCAGGCTGATGTCCCGCGACTGAGGACCGGCCCCGGGAGCGGACGGCGCGACGCCCGGACGAGGTCGTCCGGGCCGTCGCGCCCAGGGAGTCCGGGAGACCCGGAACCGGGGCCGTCCTCACCTTCTTCTGAGTTCGGCCTCCTCCATCACGTCGGCCGCGGCGTCGCCCATCAGCCTGCCGGACAGGTCGGCCAGCACGCGGCCGGCGGCCAGTTCGTCGCCGATGTCCGGCACCGGACGGTCGGTCGGGTTGCGCCGCGCGTACTCGACGCTCTCGTACCTGCGGCCATCGGGGATGTCCAGCACGGCCTGGGCCGAGGTGACCCGGTCGTTGTCGTCCTCGACGATGGTGATCTCTACGTTCCACTGCTTGGTCTGCATGACGCATCCCTTCTCGTGGGTGGTGCTTCTTCCGAGGTCCCGCGGGGACGGCGAATCCCCTCGCTCAGCCATTTATGTGAAATATGGCTTTCGTGCGGGTTTGTACCCGTTTGCGGCATACTTCTACCTTGGCTCCCCGGTTCGGCGGGTGACGGCCGGACTCGGGACAATTGGATCTTTATCGGGACTCCCGGTAGCGTGCCCGAGGTCGCCCGGCGCCCCGGTCGTGACCGGGAACCCGACGATCGCAATCTGTGGAGGAAACGCACGCATGAACGCCGGAAACCGCCAGCCCCTGCGCATGCTCGTCACCGGAGGCGGGACCGGCGGTCACACCTACCCCGCGCTGACCACCGTCGCCACCGTCCGCGAGCAGGCCGCCGCGCACGGGTACGACCTGGACGTGCTCTGGGTGGGTACGGCGAGCGGCCTGGAGGCCCGCGTCGCGGCCGAGAACGGCATCCCCTTCCGCGCGATCAAGACGGGGAAGCTGCGGCGCTCGCCGAACCCCAGGGAACTGCTCGCCAACCTCGCCGACATGTTCCGCATCCCGGTCGGGATCCTCCAGGCCTTCGGGATCGCCGCCCGCTACCGTCCCGACGTGGTGCTGTCCACGGGAGGGTACGTCTGCGTGCCGCTGGGACTGGCCTCCCGGATGCTCCGCCGTCCGCTCGTGATGCACGAGCAGATCACCGCGCTCGGCCTGGCCAACCGCATCCTGGCGCGTTTCGCCACCCGGATCGCGCTCACCCACCCCTCGTCGGTCGAGCACCTGCCCGCCGCGGCCCGGGAGCGGGCGGCCGTCACCGGCAACCCGGTCCGGCCCCACCTGCTGCGCGGGAACGCCCCGTCCGGCCGCTGGCACTTCGGCTTCTCGCCGGAGGTGCCCCTGGTGTACGTCACCGGAGGGGCGCAGGGCAGCCTCCAGATCAACAGGCTGATCGAGGGGATCCTGCCCGCGCTGCTGGAGCGGGCGCAGGTGCTCCACCAGTGCGGCCCCGGCTGGATCGACCAGCTCACCCGGACCGCCGAGGGACTCCCCGAGCACCTGCGGGAGCGTTACCGCCCCGTCCCCTACGTCGGCGAGGAACTGGCCGACGTGCTGGCCGCCGCCGACGTCGTGGTCTCCCGCAGCGGGGCCGGCGCCGTCGCCGAGCTGACCGCGGTGGGCAAGCCGTCCGTGCTCGTCCCCCTGGTGCCCTCCGCCGGGGACGAGCAGCGCCAGAACGCCCGCTACCTGGCCGAGTCCGGAGCGGCCCGGGCGCTCCTGGAGAACGGTCCCGAGCCGGAGCTGCTGCTCGCCGAGCTCGACGCCCTCCTGGCGGACCCGCGGCTGCGCGCCGACATGTCGAAGGCGGCCAAGTCGCTCGGCCGGGTGGATGCGGCCGGGGCTCTGGCCGGGATGGTCCTGGAGGAGGCGGGCGTCTTCGGGTTCAGGTGACCGGCGGCCGCGTCCGCCGGAAAATGTCGGTGGCGGGAGGCATGCTGGTGGTGTGAGCCCAAGCTGGACGATTCGAGGAGTCCGCGCGATCCCACCGGGTCCCGCGGTCTCCGGGGAGAGAGGCACACGATGCCCACCACCGTGATGAGCATGTCCGACCTGGCCGACGTCCTGTTCGCCTCCACTCTGCAGGCTTCGGACGATCCCTCGCCGGAGCAGGTGCGCGCCGCGATCGAGGACCGGCTGCGCGTCTGCCGGCACGACCTCGCCGACTGCGTGGCCTGCGTGGCGCAGGAGGCCGGAGACCATCCGGAGACGTACCGCGAGCGGATGCGCTGGGCGCTGCACGCGGTCGATCGGGTCGACCCGGCCACCCTCGTCGGAGCCTGACCGGTTCCCGGCGCCGATCCTTCCCGGTGGCCGCTCCGCGGGAGCGGTACTGACCACCGGGAGGCATGGGCGCCGGGCATGGATGGAATGAGGTCCTGTCATGTGCCGGAGCATCAAGACCCTTCGGGAGCCCTACACCAGCGGCGTGACCGGTGAGGACGTGCGCGCCGCCGCCCTCCAGTACGTCCGCAAGATCTCCGGGTTCCGCTCTCCGTCCGCGCGCAACGCCGAGGCGTTCGAGCGCGCGGTGGACGCCGTCGCCGCCGCCACACAGACGCTCCTGGAGGACCTCGAGCTCAGGGGCCTGCCCCGGAGCGAACCGCACTCCTGACGTCCGCCGTACCCGGCGTTTCCGAGGTCCCGGACCCGGCCGGTCCGCCCGTGCGGCCACAGTGGGGCCGTCGGCGGGGTGAGCGTGTCGCGCCGCCGGCGGACCTGAAACTTTCAGTCACCCGATCTCCGTGAAATCCCGTCTCCGCCTGCGCCGACGGCCTCTCTCATGGTGTCGGACCGGGTGAGGGTTGACGCGAGTAAGCGCTTTCCATACCGTCAGGCGGCGGAGCCGGCCGGGGACGGGGCCGACCGCCCCCTTCGAAGAGCCGGTCTCCCGAGAGTCAGGATGTGATCACGTGAAACGCCTCTACCGGGCGCTGGTCGCAGCATGCGCGCTCGTCGTGGCGCTGGGCGCGCTGCGGCCCGCCGAGGCCGCGCTCGCGGACTACCCGGGACCGGCCGGGTCACCGGCGACGTCCTCGTCCACGACCCGTCGATGGTGAAGACGCCCGACGGCCGCTACCTGCTGGTCCACACCGCGGACGGCATCGGCATCAAGACCTCCGCCGACCGGACGGCCTTCCGCAACGCCGGGGTCGTCTTCCCGAACGGGGCCCCCTGGACCACGGCCTACACCGGCGGGAGCCGCAACCTGTGGGCACCCGATCTGTCGTACCGCAACGGCAGGTACTACCTGTACTACTCGGCCTCCACCTTCGGCTCGTCCAAGTCGGCGATCTTCCTGGCGACCAGCACGACCGGCGCGGCCGGGTCCTGGACGAACCAGGGGCTGATCGTCGAGACCACGGACAGCAGCGGTTACAACGCGATCGACCCCAACCTCGTGGTCGACGACCAGGGCCGCTGGTGGCTGACCTTCGGTTCCTTCTGGTCAGGGATCAAGATGATCCGGCTCGACTCCGCGACGGGCAAGCGCTCGGCCTCTGACACCGCCGTGCGCGGCATCGCCCGGCGCACCACCGCCTCCGGGTCGGTCGAGGCGCCGTACATCCACCGCCGCGGCGGCTACTACTACCTGTTCGTCTCCTTCGACTTCTGCTGCCGGGGAGCCGACAGCACCTACCGCACCATGGTCGGCCGGTCGACGTCCGTCACCGGCCCCTTCGTCGACCGGAACGGGACCCGGATGACCTCCGGCGGAGGGACCGAGATCCTGGCGAGCCACGGGAGCGTGCACGGCCCAGGCCATCCCGCCGTGCTGTCCGACGTCGACGGCGAACTCCTCGTCTACCACTACTACGACGACGCCGGCCGGGCCAAGCTCGGCGTCAACCTGCTCGGCTGGGATTCCGCCGGCTGGCCGTACGTCCGCTGATCTCCGGTTCCCCGGTACGGCGCGCGCGCCCTGCCGGGTGTTCCGGTCGGCGCGGTGCCCGGAACGGACGTCCACCGGTCCGGGCACCGCGCTGAACGCCCGGCACGGCGCCGGACTCCGGCGTCGTGCCGGGCCCCGGTACGGCGGGCGAGGCCGAACCCCAGGGCCGGGCCGGTGGCGGGATCAGCTGTCGTGGGGCCGGGCGCCGGTCGCGGGCCGCTGGTTGCCGGTCACCGAGGCCGGGAACAGGGTCCCGGCCTCGGCTCAGGGCTGCGGTCGGAGTGGGCAGGTCCGGAGACGATCACCGGTCCGCCGCGTGAGCGCGGAGGCCGCCGCTCCCGTACCCCCGGCGGCGCGCGGGAGACTGGACAGAGCGCATCGTACATGATCGAATTTTCCGGCCGCCGGACGAAAGCCTTTTCCCGGCCCTCCCCGCCAGTGACACGAGAGATCCCCCATGACTCCAGCGCTAGAGATCGCCGGCCTGACCAAGACCTTCGGTGAGAAGGTCGCAGCCGACCGCGTCGACCTGACCGTCCCACCGGGTTCCTTCTACGGGCTGGTCGGCCAGAACGGCGCCGGCAAGACCACCACGCTGTCCATGGCCACCGGCCTGCTCCGCCCCGACGGCGGCAGCGCCCGGATCTTCGGCGCGGACGTCTGGTCCGACCCCTCCCGCGCCCTGGCGATGGTCGGCGTGCTGCCCGACGGCCTGGCGATGCCGGAACGGCTGACCGGCCGGGAGGTGCTCACCTACCTCGGCCTGCTGCGGGGACTGGCCAAGGACGTCGTCGCCGCCCGCGCGCAGGAACTGCTGTCGGTGCTGGAACTCGACCAGGCCGAGAAGACCCTCGTGATCGAGTACTCCACGGGCATGCGCAAGAAGATCGGGCTGGCCGCGGCACTGCTGCACGCTCCGCGGCTGCTCGTGCTCGACGAGCCCTTCGAGGCCGTCGACCCCGTCTCGGCGGCCACGATCAAGACCATCCTGCGGGGGTTCGTCGCGGGGGGCGGGTCCATCGTGCTGTCCAGCCATGTCATGGCCCTGGTCGAGCAGCTCTGCGACCACGTCGCGGTGATCGACCGGGGCAGGGTCGCCGCCGCCGGGCCGCTGGAGCAGGTCCGGGGCGACCGTTCCCTGGAGGACACCTTCGTCGGGCTCGTCGGCGCGTCCGACACCGGGTCGAGGGGGCTGTCGTGGCTGTCGCACTGACCGTTCCCCGGACCATGGCCGCGATGAAGCTGGCCGTGCTGCGCAACTCGATGAACGGGCAGAAGGCCGGTTCCATCGTGATGGGCGGGGTGCTCGGGCTCGTCCTGGCGGGCGGCACGCTGTACGCCGCGTTCCAGACCGGCGACCTGCTCGCCGCCGCCTACGCGGTCTGGATGCTCGGCTGGATCTTCGGCCCGGTCTTCGCCGGAGGCGGCGATGAGACGCTCCGCCCCGAGTACTTCACCTCGCTCGGCCTCCCGCCCCGCCGTCTGGCGGCGGGCCTGCTGGTCTCCGCCTTCGTCGGGGTCGCGCCCGTGATCAGCCTGCTGGCCCTGTCCGGGCTGGTCGTTTTCGGGGTACGGCAGAGCCCGGCGGCCGTGCTGGTCGCGCTGCCCGCGATGCTCCTGCAACTGGCGGTCTTCGTCCTGCTGTCGCGGGTCGCGGTCGCCGTGATGGGCCTGGCCCTGCGGTCGCGCGCGGGCGCGGTCGGCGCCGGCCTGGTCAACGGCGCGATCCTGGCGGCGCTCGGCCAGGGCTGGGTCTTCGCGGTCGCGCTGGGGCAGACCGGCGGGATCCCGGCCGGGGCGTCGGCGGCGGTGCGCTACCTGCCGTCCGGCTGGGGGCTGGCCGCGG
>NZ_CDRNDK010000034.1:0-28982 GCF_977012225.1 Planomonospora algeriensis
GTCCCGGGCCGGGGCCGTACTCCACGCCCGTCGCGCGGCCGTCCTCGACGAGCACCCGGCGCACGTGCGCGTCGGTGACCGCGGTGAGGTTGGGGCGCTTGAGCGCGGGCCGGAGGTAGGCGTCGGCGGCGCTCCAGCGGCGGCCGCGGTTCTGGGTGACGGGGGTCGGGCAGTAGCCCTCATTGGAGGGGCCGTTCAACTCCTCCAGCCGGGCGAGCCCGATCTCCGCACAGGCCGCCAGGAACGCGGCCGTGGTGACGTTGGGGCTGCGCAGCTCGGAGATGCGGATCGGGCCGTCGCCGCCGTACACCCCGCCGCGGTTGCTGCCGACGCGCCGCTCGGCCCGCCGGAAGTACGGCAGGACCTCGTCGTAGGACCAGCCCGGCACGTTCCAGCCGTCGTAGTCGGCCCGGTGCCCGCGGACCCACATCTGGGCGTTGAGCGAGGACGAGCCGCCGAGCATCCGGCCGCGCGGCCAGTACAGCTCCCGGCCGGACAGCCCGGCCTGCCCGACGGTGGTGAAGTTCCAGTCGCAGGGCGTCTTGAAGAGCTTGGCGAACCCGGCGGGCATGCGGACCTCGAGCCTCGCGTCGGAGCCGCCCGCCTCCAGCAGGGCGACGCTCACCGACGGGTCCGCCGAGAGCCGGTTCGCCAGGACGCATCCCGCCGATCCGGCTCCCACGATCACGTAGTCGTACTCCATGCGCACTGCCCCTTCTCCCGGCGGACGGTCGCCTCGCCTCCCCCGGTAAGCGGACTCTCACCTGCATACGCTCCGGTGCTTTGCCCGTCAATTTGTAACCTTCCTTACCTACCGGTAGGTATGCTGCGCCTGCCAGGATGAACGGGCCAGAGCTTGTCCGGAGGAGGATCCAACCCATGCTCAACCTGTCGATCGTGCTGGAGGACAGCGCCCGGGAGTGCCCCGACCGCACCGCGGTGGTCTACGGAGACCTGCGGCTGCCGTACTCCCTGGTCAACACCGTCGCGAACCAGGTTGCCAACCTGCTGGTCTCGCGCGGGATCGGCAAGGGCGACAAGGTCGCGCTCGCCTGCCCGAACCTGCCCTACTTCCCGTTCGTGTACTTCGGGATCCTCAAGGCCGGGGCGACCGTCGTGCCGCTCAACATCCTGCTGCAGGCCCCCGAGATCACCTACCACCTGCAGGACTCCGAGGCCAAGGCGCTCTTCTGCTTCGAAGGACTGCCGGACCTGCCGCTGGGCGAGCGCGGCCGGCAGGGTTTCGAGGCCGCCGAGGGCACCGAGCACTTCTTCGTGCTGCCCGCCACCCCCTTCGCCACCGAGTCGGCGCACGGAGAGACGATCTGGGCGGCGCTGGACGGCGTCTCCGGTGAGTTCGAGACGGCGCAGACCGCGCCCGACGACACCGCCGTCATCCTCTACACCAGCGGGACCACCGGCCGCCCCAAGGGCGCCGAGCTGACCCACATGAACATGCTGATGAACGCCATGGTCTCGGACGAGATGTACCCGCGCGCCGAGGGCGGCGACGCCTACCTCGCGGTGCTGCCGCTCTTCCACTCCTTCGGCCAGACCGTGGTCATGAACGCCGGGTTCCGCCGCCGCGCCACCATCGTGCTCCTGCCGCGCTTCGATCCCGGCCCCGCGCTGGAGCTGATGCGCAAGGAGAACGTCACCCTGTTCGCGGGCGTGCCCACCATGTACTGGGGCATGCTGACGAAGATCCACGCCGACGGCGACGAGGTGCCCGCCTCGCTCACCACCGCCGTGGCGGGCGGCGCGTCCTCCCCGGTCGAGGTCCTCAAGGACTTCGAGGCCACCTTCGGCATCGGCATCCTGGAGGGCTACGGCCTGTCGGAGACCTCCCCGGTGGCCAGTTTCAACCAGCTCGGCAGGCCCACCAAGCCCGGCACCATCGGCACCCCGATCTGGGGCGTGGAGATGAAGCTGGTCGACGGCGAGTGGAACACGGTCGAGGGCGAGGGCCCGGGTGAGATCGCGATCCGCGGCCACAACGTGATGAAGGGCTACTACAACCGGCCCGAGGCGACCGCCGAGGTCATGAAGGACGGCTGGTTCCGCACCGGCGACATCGCCACCCGGGACGCCGACGGCTACTACACCATCGTCGACCGGGCCAAGGACATGATCATCCGGGGCGGCTTCAACGTCTACCCCCGGGAGATCGAAGAGGTCCTGATGACCCACCCCGAGGTCTCCCTGGCCGCGGTGGTCGGCGTCCCGCACGACTCGCACGGCGAGGAGGTCAAGGCGTACGTCATCCGCACGCCCGGCGCGGGCCTCACCGAGGAGCAGCTGGTCTCCTGGTGCAAGGAGACCATGGCGGCCTACAAGTACCCGCGCGTCGTCGAGTTCCGCGATGCGCTGCCGATGACCGCCACCGGCAAGATCCTCAAGCGCGAGCTCCGCTAGCGGCCCCGGCCCGAAAACCCTCAACCGGCGGGCCCTCCTGCCGATGAGGCGGGTATGACGGCCGCCAGATCATGGGGCTTCCTCGGCGCGGCGGTCACGGCTCTGACCGTGACCGCCGCGACGTACGAGGCCACCACGGGACAGATCCTCTACTTCGTCCTCTACGGCGTGATGTGCGCGCTCTCCTGGTGGGCGGCGCTGCGGCTGGTGCCGGGCCAGGACCGGCGGCCGTGGCTGCTGGTCGCGCTCGCCCAGACGCTCTGGCTGACCGGTGACGCGATCGAGATGGCGTACTTCCTGTCCGCCGGGACCGTACCTCCGGTCGGGCTCAGCGACGCCTGCTGGCTCGGCGGCTACCCCCTGGTCGCCGCGGCCCTGGTCCTGATGGCCCGCCGCAGGGCGCCCGGCAACCTGCGCGGCGCCGTGCTCGACGCGCTGACCCTGTCCACGGTGGTCGCGCTGGCCGCCTGGCAGTTCCTGATCGAGCCCGCCCTCCGGTACGGCGCGGCCGTCGCGATCATTCCCGCCCTCTACCCCGTGTGCGACGTCGTGCTGCTCGCGGCCGTGCTGTTCCTCGCCCTGTCCCCGGGCGAGCGCGGCGCCCCGGTCCGGCTGCTGTTCGCCGCCGTCTCCAGCTATCTCGTCGTGGACCTCGGCTACAACCTGATCCCGTACCTCGACGAGTACTGGGGCATCGACCTCTGGTACGTGGAGGCGAGGCTCGGCACCGGTCTGCTGCTCGGCCACGCCCTGTTCGTCACGGCCGTGCTGCACCCCGAGCGGGCCGGGCTGACCCGTCCGGGCGCGCGCACGCAGGCCCTGCATCCGGCGCGGGTCGTCTTCCTCGGCCTGGCGCTGCTGGGCACGCCGACCATGGCCCTGAGGTACGCCGGGTTCAGCGGCGAGGAGGTCCTGACCATCATCGCCAGTGCGGCCGCCGCGACCTTCGTGCTGACCCGGTTCACCATGGCGGTCCGCGAGCAGGAACGGCTGCAGGCCCAGATGGCCTACCAGGCGCACCACGACCCGCTGACCGGGCTGGCCAACCGGACCGTGCTGCACGACACCCTGGAACAGGTCATGCGGACGCCCGGCACCGGCGTGGCGGTGCTCTACCTCGACCTCGACGGGTTCAAGGCCGTCAACGACGTCCACGGCCACGAGGCCGGCGACGCCGTGCTCAGCGCGATCGCCGGGCGGCTGTCGGCCGCGGTGCGCGGCGGCGACCTGGTCGCCCGGCTCGGCGGCGACGAGTTCGTCCTGCTCTGCCCCGGGGCCTCGCACGACGACGCCGTACGCCTGGCCGAGCGCGTCCTGCGCGAGGTCTCCGCACCGGTGCCGTTCCGGGGGCACGAGCTCTCCGTCGGGGCCAGCGTCGGCATCGCCGCCTGCGCAGGCGAGGCATCCGGGAACGCCGCGGCGGGGATCCTGCGCGCGGCCGACACCGCGATGTACTCGGCCAAGCGCCTCGGCAGGGGTCGCTGGGTCACAGCCGACTCCGCCGATCCGATCATGGCCGCCTGACCCGCCTGCGGCCGGCCGGACGACGGGGCGCGCGGCGGCCGGCCCTCGTGCAGAGGGGATCGCGTCACCCCGCCCGGTGCGGCGGAGGAAGCGGCGCGGCGAGGAAAGCGGCGCGGCGGGGAGCACGGCACACCCGGCCGGACACACCGTGCTCCCCGCACCGGGTCAGGGCCAGTCGCGGGCCGGGCGGAGCGGCATGCGCGCGCCGCCCCCGGAGTCGAGCCTGGTCGCCAGCACCTGGTGGAGCTGGATCTTGTTGCGCTCGAAGCCGACCACGCAGCCTGCCATGTAGAGCCGCCAGACCCGGGCCCTGCCCCGGCCCACCTCCCGGACGGCCTCGGTCCAGTGGTCGTCGAGGTTGGCGGACCAGTGGCGGAGGGTCTGGGCGTAGTGCTCGCGCAGGTTCTCCTCGTGGCGGATCTCGAAGCCGATGTCCTCCATCTCCCGGATCAGGGTGCCCACGGACTCCAGCTCCCCGTCGGGGAAGACGTAGCGGTTGATGAACCCGCCGGCGTTGATCGTCTTCTCCCTGCCGGTGGGCCGGGTGATGCAGTGGTTGAGCAGGCGCCCGCCCGGCAGGAGCTTGCCGTACAGGAAGCGGAAGTAGAACGGCAGCTGGTCCTTGCCGATGTGCTCGGTCAGGCCGATCGAGCTGACCGCGTCGAACCCGGTCTCCCTGACGTCGCGGTAGTCGCCGTGCCGGATCTCGACGAGATCGCCGAGCCCGGCCTCGGCGACGGCCTTCTGCCCCCACTCCGCCTGCTGCCGGGAGAGGGTGACGGCCAGCACCTTGACGCCGTACTCGCGGGCCGCGTGGATGGCCATGCCGCCCCAGCCGCAGCCCACGTCCAGCAGCCGCATCCCCGGCGCCAATCCCAGCTTCCTGGCCACCAGGTCGAACTTGGCGGACTGCGCCTCCTCCAAGGACGCCTCCGCGGTGGGGAAGACCGCGCAGGTGTAGGCCATGGAGGGGCCGAGCACCCACCCGTAGAAGGTGTTGGACACGTCGTAGTGGTGGTGGATCACCTCGGCGTCCCGCTGCTTGGCGTGCCGGCTGCCGAGCCTGGCCATCATGCTGCGCCGCACCTCCTGGGCGGGGGGCGGCAGCCACATCGTCAGGGGCTTGAGGCCCAGGGCCCGGACGGTGGCGAGCTTCTCGGCGACCGTGAGGTCGTTGATGGTCAGCGACCACATCCGCGACAGCAGGGTGTACATGTCTCCGTGAACGTCGAGGTGGCCCGAGACGTACGCCCGGGCGAGGCCGAGCTCGCCGGGCGCCTGCGCCAGATAGGCCACCGCGATGGGGGATTTCACCTCCAGGGTGACGTCCGCACCGGAGGGACCGGCCTTGCTGCCGTCGTAGGCGGCGAAACCGATGCCCGCGTCGGGGCCGACGACCTTCTCGAAGATCTCCGCGAGCCTCACAGAAGCAAACCTCCCTAGCGCCCCCGTACGCACTTGTCGTAGAGATCGAGCAACCGGCCACCGGGGTCGTACGCCCGTTTGACCGGCCAGTAGGCGTCCCCGTTGTAGAGGCGCCAGAATTCGTCCCGGGGGTAGAACGACGTGGAGTAAAGAGACTTGTGGCCCTCGAGCGCGTGCACCTCGTGCTCGATCAGCCGGTTGTGGTAGCCGTCGAACTGCCCCCGGGGCAGCGGGACGACCCCCCAGAAACCGAAGTTCACGTACAGCCGGCCGGGCTCCAGCGGATAGAGCGGCCACTGCCCCGCAGACTTGAGCGGGCACATCCAGACCGGCGTCATGCCGACCTTCTCGTGGAAGAACTCCAGGAAGTCGGCGCCGCGCTCGACGGGCACCTCGATGTCCTGGATGACCGACTCCTGCGCGGGCCGGCCCTGCCAGCGGTCCAGCCGGGCGGTCACGCCGTATCTGCGGTCGAGGCCGACGAGCCTGCGGTAGACGTCGGACCGCATCCACCTGCGCGGCATCAGCGAGCGCACCAGCGGATCCTGCACCCCGAAGGCCCGCGAGCACCAGAACCAGTCGGTGTCCCAGCGCCACAGGTAGTCGCGGACGGTCAGCCAGTCGCGGGTCCTGGTCCTGATCGACTGGTAGTAGATCCGCATGCCGGTGTAGTCCGAGACGTACGGCGCGCGCTCGGCGAACCGGCCGAGGGTGATGTAGAGCTCGTCGGGGGCGAAGAAGGTGCCGTCCACGAAGTCGACCGGCTCGCCGTCGTGCTCGCCCCGCTCGCAGATCTCGTTCATGGCGAGCATGCACTTGTGGGCGTCGGTGAACTCCAGGTGCGTCAGCCGGACGTACGGCCGGACCGGCTTGAGGCGGATCCGGATCCGGAGCGCGTAGCCGAGCGTGCCGTAGGAGTTGGGGAACGCGCGGAACAGCTCGCGGTGCTCGTTGTCGTCACGGGCGACGACGACGCGCCCGTCACCGGTGAGGATCTCCAGCTCCTCGACCGACTCGTGCGGCAGCCCGTCCCGGAAGCTGGTGGACTCGATGCCGAGGCCGGTCACCGCACCGCCGAGCGTGATGGTCTTGAGCTGGGGCACGACGTACGGCATGAGCCCGTGCGGGAGCGTGGCGTCGACGAGGTGCTCGTAGGTCGTCATCCCCTGGACCTCGGCGGTCATCGCGACCGGGTCGACCTCGATGACCCGGTCCAGGTCCCTGGCGGAGAGCCGGGCCGCGCGGGCGCCGTCGCGGAACCGGAAGAGGTTCGTGGTGGCCTTGGCCAGCCGGGGCGCGGCCCCGGAGGGGATCGCCGCGTAGGACTCCCTGATCTGCTCGACCGCCCGCCGGTGCGCCGACATAGGTGTCGTGGGCGTCACAGGACATCACCCCCAGGCTCTCGTCAGGAAAGATCGCCTCTAGCACGTTATCTCGCCGATGCCCGTGCGGCCAGGAGGGGTGCGTTAAACGCGCGAAAACTCTCGGGACCGGGAAAGGACGGCTTCCCCGGGCTCCGCGTCAGCCCTCGCGCTCCAGGCGGAAGCTGTCGAGCACCCGGCGCATCATGGCCTGGTGCCCGCTCCAGCGGGACTCCGCGGTGGTCCAGGTGAGCACGATGGCGGTGTCGCCGGACTCGACGAGGCGGCGCACCTCGCGGTAGTCGGTGCCGGGCGAGGCCCACTCCGCCCCGCCCCCGCCCTTCATCACCCAGCCGAACCGCCAGTCGAGCGCCCTGCCGTACCGGGTCGGGACCTCGGCGGTCTCCTCGGCGGAGATGTCGCTCCACCGGCCGATCTCCTCCCGCAGCGCCTCCTGGACCGATTCCAGCCCGGAGACGGGGCGCAGCACCTCCACCGACATGTGCGCGTCGCCGCCGGGGCTGGTCCAGTGGGTGTACCCGGTCTCGGCGATGTGCTCCGGTTTCCAGCCGACCGGGTACCGGATGGACCACCGCTCCGGGTCGTCCCCCCTCCACTGCTCCGTGCCGGCTTCGGCCGCGGCCGCCCGGCGGCTCCGGATGGGCTTGGGAGTGGGGGTGGGCGGCTCCTCGGGCGTCTCGGACCGGGTCTCCTCCTCCGGCGCCGGCAGGGTCTCCGGCAGGCCCGGATCGGCCCGGGAGGCGGAGGTCTCCCCCACTCCGGACATGACCCATCCGGCGGCGCCGCGCCGGCCAGCAGCACCGCCAGCACCACGGCGACCGCCACCGGGACCCGTCCCCCGCGGCCGCGGGCGGTGGAGGGCGTGCGGCCGCCTCCGTGGCCGGAGACCGTGCGGTCGCCGTGACCGGAGCCGTGCCGCCCCGTGTGCTCCGGAGCGAGGTGGGCCTGCGCGGTACGGCTCTGCGGAGCGCGGTCCTGCGGGGAGAGTCCCTGGGCCGCGTGACCGTGGGACGGCCGCCCCTGGGCCGGTCGATCCTGGCCCGCATGGCCCGGGTGGCCCGGATGGTCCAGGACGGTGCGGCCGGGGGCCGTGCGGCTCTCGGCGGTACGGCCCGGCGCCCCGGACGGCTCTCCGCTCACCGCGGCCAGCAGCGCGTCCGCGTGCCCGGCGGTGAGGCGGTGCGCGGGATCGCGCTGGAGCAGCCCGGCGAGGACCTCGCGCATCGCCGGGTGCACCCGGCCGAGGTCGGGCTCCTCGGTGAGGAGCGCCCCCAGGGTGGCCATGGCGTCGCGTCGTTCGAACGGCCCCCGGCCGTCCGTCAGCATCGCGTACAGGGTGGCGCCGAGCGACCACAGGTCCGACCAGGGGCCGGCGTCCGTGCCCACGGCGCGCTCCGGCGGCAGGAAGCTGGGCGAGCCGGTGACCATGCCGGTCTGGGTGAGCGAGGCGTCGCCCTCCACGGTGGCGATGCCGAAGTCGGTGAGCACGGCCCGGCCGTCCGGGGTGAGCAGGACGTTGCTCGGCTTGACGTCGCGATGCAGGATCCCCGCCCGGTGGGCGGTGTGCAGCGCCGAGAGCACCTGGCGTCCGATGGCGGCCACCTGGGGCACCGGCAACGTGCCCACCTCGTCCAGTCCCCGCGCCCTGACCAGCTCCATGATGATCCAGGGGCGGCCGTCCTCCTCGGCCACGTCGTAGACCGCGACGATGCCGTGGTGGTTGAGCCGGGCCGCGGTCCTGGCCTCGCGCGAGGTACGGGTCAGCTGGCGCTCCTGCTCCGCCGGGGACAGGTGCGGCGGGAGCAGCACCTCCTTGACGGCGACCGGGCGGTCGAGGAGCGTGTCGTGCCCCTCCCACACCACGCCCATCCCGCCGCGGCCGAGCTCGCGCATCAGCCGGTAACGTCCGGCGATCATCCGTTCCCCGTGCGGATATGCCATCACGACTCTCCCCGTTGCCAAACCGACGGCCGCAAGTTTCCCACAGGTGGAGGTCGGCGGGTGGGGCGTCTTGCCAGGGCGATCCGAATGTTGTTCTACTTGCCCGGAGGGCAGGCCCGGCGGCACCGGGCGATCGTCCGCCATGACCGCGCCCGGCCGCGTTCCGGGGACGCACCGAGGAGTCACCGATGGATCACACGACCAGGAAGGGCCCGCTGGCCGGGGTCCGCGTGCTGGAGCTGGCCGGACTGGCCCCGGGGCCGTTCGCCGGGATGATGCTGGCCGACCACGGCGCCGAGGTGCTGCGGGTCGAGCGGGTCGCCGCCGTGGCCACCGCCGGGGACCGGCCGCGCCGCGACGTGATGGACCGGGGCAAGCGGACCGTCGGCCTGGACCTGAAGTCGCCCGAGGGGGTCGCCGCGTTCAAGGAGCTCGCCGCGCACGCCGACGTCGTCATCGAGGTCTTCCGCCCGGGGGTCGCCGAGCGGCTGGGCATCGGCCCGGACGACCTGCGCGCCGTCAACCCGCGCCTGGTCTACGGGCGGATGACCGGCTGGGGCCAGGACGGCCCGCTGGCGCCGACCGCCGGGCACGACATCGACTACATCGCGGTCTCCGGCGTGCTGTCCATGCTCGGCCGCGCGGGCGAGAAGCCCACGCCGCCGATCAACATCCTCGGCGACTTCGCCGGCGGCGGGCTGATGCTGGCCTACGGCGTGCTGCTCGCCCTGATCGAGCGGGAGCGCACCGGTGAGGGCCGGGTGGTCGACGCCGCCATGGTCGACGGGGCCGCCACGCTGTTCGCGATGTTCTACCACGGTGTGCAGTCCGGCTTCTGGGGGCGCGCGGCACCAATCTGCTCGACACCGGCTCGCCGGTGTACGACACCTACGAGACGGCCGACGGGAAGTACCTGGCGGTGGGCGCCCTGGAGCCGCGGTTCTGGGCGCGGATGGTCTCGCTCATGGGCCTGACCGACCTGCCCGACCGCGAGGACCGGGCCAACTGGCCGGCCCTGCGCGAGCGGCTGACCGAGGCGTTCCGGTCGAGGACCCGCGCCGAGTGGGAGGCCGTCTTCGACGGCACGGACGCGTGCGTCTCTCCCGTGCTGGACATGACCGAGGCCGCCGACCACCCGCACAACCGGGCGCGCGGCACGTTCGTCGAGGTGGACGGGGTCCGGCAGCCCGCCCCGGCGCCCCGGCTGCTCGGCGCGCCCGCACCGGACCTCTCCCCCGCCACCCGGCTGGCCGACCTGTCCTCCTGGGGCCTGCCGGACGAGACCGCCGCGAAGCTGCGCGAGACCGGGGTGCTGGCCTGAGGCCCGGACGGCTTCCGACCTGCCCTTTCCCGCCGACCGACCGCACGAGTCCCCGCCGACCGACCGCACGAGGGCGGCACACCTGAGCACAGGTGTGCCGCCCTTCGTCATAGGACTTGCTTGGAATGTAGTACTTCTACTACATTCATTCACATGAGTACTGCGGTGAGCGTGCACGGCCTGCGCATGAAGTACGGCGCGACCGAGGTGTTGCGAGGAGTCGACCTGGAGATCCGGCGCGGGGAGATCTTCACCCTGCTCGGGCCCAACGGCGCCGGGAAGACCACCACGATCGAGATCCTGGAGGGCTTCAGGAACCGCTCGGCCGGCCAGGTGAACGTGCTCGGCGCCGATCCGGAGAAGGGCACCGACGCCTGGCGGGCCAAGCTGGGGATCGTCCTGCAGAACTGGCGCGACCACAACAAGTGGGGCGTCAGGGAGGTCATCGCCCATCTGAGTGAGTTCTACGACGACCACCACGACCCGGACGGGCTACTGGCCGCCGTCGGACTGACCGGGCAGGCCGGTCAGCAGGTGGGCCGCCTGTCCGGCGGGCAGCGCCGCCGGCTGGACGTGGCGCTGGGCATCGTCGGCCGGCCCGAGCTGCTCTTCCTGGACGAGCCGACCACCGGCTTCGACCCGGAGGCGCGGCAGGAGTTCCACCTGCTGCTCGAGAAGCTCGCGGCCGACGACGGCATGACGGTGCTGCTCACCACGCACGACCTGGTCGAGGCCGAGAAGCTGGCGCACCGGACCGCGATCCTGACCGGCGGCCGCATCACCGCCTGCGGGACCCCCGCCGAGCTGGCGCGGATCGTGCAGGCTCAGTCGCGGGTGCGCTGGCTGGAGGACGGCACAGAGCGGACCCTCGCCACCGACGACCCGTCGAGGGCGGCGTGGGAGCTGCACGAGAGGTTCGGCGGGCCGGTCCCCGGACTGGAGATCCGGCGGTCGTCGCTGGAGGAGAGCTACCTGGAGCTGATCGGGAGGGCCGCATGAACGGCAGGGCACTGCGCATCGGGATCAAGCGGGGCTGGACGGAGCACGCGCAGCTGCTGCGCAACCGCAGGGAGCTGGTCACCAGCCTGATCGGCTCGGTGGGCGTCTTCGCCCTGCTGCTGGTCTGGATCGGCGACAAGGAAGTGGAGGAGACGGGCGTGTCCGCCGGCATGTTCATGACGGCCGGATTCCTCGCCCTCACCGTCTTCAACGCCGCGCTGCTGACGCTTCCCCTGGCGCTGGCCACCGATCGCGAGGAGGGGACCCTGCTGCGGCTGCGCACCATCCCCGGCGGGATCCCCGCCTACCTCGTCGGGCGGGCGGTGACGCTGCTCTGCCAGATCACCGTGCAGAGCGCGCTGATCGTGGCCACCGGCGTGGTCGTGGGCGGCGCCCCGCTCCCGCACGACTGGCCGACGCTCGTCTGGGTGCTGCTACTGGGCACGGTCGCCGTCGTACCGCTGGGCGCCGCGCTCGGCTGCCTGCTGCCCGGCCCGAAGGCGGCCGGGATCCTCGCCCTGCCGATGATGGCCCTGATGGTCACCTCGGGGGTCATGCTCCCGATGACCTACATGCCCGAGGCCGTCCAGTGGGCCGCCCAGGCCTTCCCTCTCTACTGGCAGAGTCTCGGCCTGCGCGCCGCGTTCCTGCCCGACGCGATGCTCGCCGCCGAGATCGGCGGGAGCTGGCGCCTGCCGTACGTGGCGGTCGCGCTGGCGGCCTGGGCGGTCGCCGGCATGCTGCTCGCGCCGGTGCTGGTCCGCCGGGTGACCCGGCGGGAGTCCGGCTCGCGGCTCGCCGAGCGGCAGCTCGCCGCCCAGTCGTCATGATCGACAGGAGGCCGCGATGAGCGCGGAAGAGGTCCACAACCGCATCCCGATGCTCCGGGCCGAGCGCGGCGTCTCGCGCAAGGAGCTCGCGACGGCACTCGGGGTGCACTACCAGACCATCGGCTACCTGGAGCGGGGCGAGTACAGCCCGAGCCTGTACCTCGCCCTGCGCATCGCCGAGTACTTCGAGGTCCCCATGGAAGTCGTTTTCTCGTTGAAGCCGTTCCCGCGGCTGGGAAGTGAGGCGAAGTGATGAACAGCACGGAGGAGCGGGAGCGCCGCAGGGCCGAGCGGGAGCGCCGCCGGTTGGACGACGCCGAGCGCTGGTACCGGTCGTCCCGGTTCCGCGACCGGCGAGCGCGGCGGGCGCTGGTCGTCGTGGGCGCCGCCGCCACCTCGCTGCTCTGGGCCGCCGCGGTGGTCTGCTGGTTCCTCGCCCCGAGCGAACTGGCGATGTGGGCGACGTTCGCCCTGGCGGGGGTCGCGCTCGTGGTCGCCTTCCTGGTCATATCGGTGATCGCCGCGGCCACCCGGGGCATGGTCGAACGCGGCGACGTGCATCTGGACGAGCGTCAGCGGGCCGAGCGCCACCGCGTCTACCTCCTCGCGCACCGGGGCAGCACGTGGCTGCTCGTCGGGACGGGGCTGCTGGTGATGACGCTCTCGGGCAAGGACGACCTCTTCGTCGAGATCCCGAGCGCCGCGATCGCCGTGTTCGCGTTCGCCGTGCTGATGACGCACCTGGCCCTGCCGCACCTCATCGCCGGCTGGCGGGCCCCCGACCCGCTCCCCGACGACGAGGACTGAACCCGGTCACGCGGCCGAGACCCCTCCCGCCGGAGAGCCGTCCGCGGGAGGGGTCAGTGCATCGGCGGGAAGACGGCCACGTAGAGGTCCACGCCCTCGCGGTGGTGGACCTCCAGGTCGGTGCTGAAGGCCCGGGGCGGGGTGCCGCCGGACTCGGTGTGCTTCCACAGGCGCTGCCACGACTCCACGAGCGCGCCCGGCATGGACCCCCGGGCCTCCAGCTTCAGCGCCGGGACGCCCGGCACGCGGACCGCGACCATGCCCTCGGGAAGCGCGGCGGCGGTGCGCACGGCCACCCCCACGATCTGGGTGTAGAACCCGTGATGATCGCTCTCGTAGTCGGTCAGCACCGCGTACAGGTTCTCGTCCACCCGTCCCGGGACGTGCGCGAAGGCCCCCGGGACGCCCGCCCGCTGCCACAGCGCCGGCAGCTTCGCCCGCGCCGGGTCCAGCTCGTCGGCGTTGGACGTCCGTACGGCATGGCCCACCACGAGTATCTCCGGCCGATCAACGACGTTCACAGCGCCTCCTCATGCGACCACCCCGACAAACACGCAAACCGGATCTTAGTGCTCATCGTGACCGTTCAGCCCCAATGGCCGTCCGGGAAACGGGGAAGGAACACCGCTGACCGCCCACACATAAGGTAGTGCCAGTCAGCTTCCCGGCCTGACCGGCCGGGCTTCCACACTGTAGGTGCCTGGTGAAATTCCTCAACGAGACGATTCCGGACCACGACCTGACCTACAGCGACGTGTTCATGGTCCCGGCGCGCTCCTCGGTCGGCTCGCGGCTCGCCGTCGACCTGTCCACCTCCGACGGGACCGGCACCACGATCCCCGTCGTCGTCGCCAACATGACGGCGGTCGCCGGGCGCCGCATGGCCGAGACCGTCGCCCGGCGCGGCGGCATCACCGTGATCCCGCAGGACATCCCGATCGACGTGGTCGCCGAGGTCGTCGACTGGGTCAAGCGGCGCGACCTGGTCCACGACACCCCCCTCACCCTCACCCCGCACGACACCGTCGGCGCGGCGCTCAGCCTGCTGCCCAAGCGTGCCCACGGCGCGGTCGTGATCGTCGACGACGGGAACCGCCCGATCGGCGTGGTCACCGAGGCCGACTGCCAGGGCGTCGACATGTACGCCCAGCTCTCCCAGGTCATGTCCGACCACCTGCTCGCCCTGCCCGCGGGGCTCGACCCGCGCGAGGCGTTCGACCGCCTCCACGACGGCCGCCACCGGCTCGCCCCGGTCGTCGACGGCGACGGGCGCCTGGTCGGCATCCTGACCAGGACCGGCGCGCTGCGCGCCACCCTCTACCGGCCCGCCGTCGACGCCTCGGGCCGGCTGCGGATCGCCGCCGCCGTGGGGGTCAACGGAGACGTGGCCGCCAAGGCCAAGGAACTGCTGGAGGCGGGGATCGACTGCCTGGTGGTGGACACCGCGCACGGCCACCAGGAGAAGATGATCGGCGCCCTCCGGTCGGTCCGCGCGCTCGGCCCCGGCGTGCCGGTCGTCGCGGGCAACGTCGTCACCGCCGGCGGCGTGCGCGACCTGGTCGAGGCGGGCGCCGACATCGTCAAGGTCGGCGTCGGGCCGGGCGCCATGTGCACCACCCGGATGATGACCGGCGTCGGCCGCCCGCAGTTCTCCGCCGTCCTGGAGTGCGCCGCCGAGGCCCGCCGCCTGGGCCGCCACGTCTGGGCCGACGGCGGCGTCCGCCACCCCCGCGACGTCGCGCTGGCCCTGGCGGCCGGGGCGGCCAACGTGATGATCGGCTCCTGGTTCGCCGGCACCTACGAGTCGCCCGGGGACGCCCGCACCGACGCCGACGGCCGCCGGTACAAGGAGAACTACGGCATGGCCTCGGCCCGTGCGGTGAAACTCCGCACCGCCGAGGACTCCCCCTTCGACCGGGCCCGCAAGGCACTGTTCGAGGAGGGCATCTCCACCTCCCGGATGTACCTCGACCCGCTCCGGCCCAGCGTGGAGGACCAGATCGACGCCATCGTGGCGGGCCTGCGCTCCTCCTGCACCTACGCCGGGGCCTCCACCCTGGAGGAGTTCCACGAGCGCGCGGTGGTCGGCGTGCAGAGCTCGTCGGGATACACCGAGGGGATGCCGCTCCACCAGAGCTGGTGAGCCGCCGTCCCGGGCGGTTTCCGCCCGGGACGCGCATTCCCCGGCGCATCATGGGTAGCCGCTTCTCCCGAGCCACAACCACTCGGAAAGGCGACAGGACCATGACACAGTTGCACATGGGCGTCGAGGCGCCGGTCGTCGTCGACCGCAGGACTCTGGTCGGCTACGACAACTACGCGGCCGCGCAGCGGACCGTGGACGCGCTCTCGGACGCCGGATTCCCCGTGGAGAACGTCGCGATCGTCGGCAGCGACCTGCGCATGGAGGAGACCGTCACCGGCCGGATGACCAACGGCCGGGCCGCCCTCGCCGGTGCGGGCAGCGGCCTGGTCTTCGGACTCGTGGTCGGGGCGTTCCTCGGCCTGTTCACCTCGACCACGCTCTCCTTCTTCGTGCTGGTGCTCTGGGCGGGCCTGTGGGGCGCCCTGATGGGGGCCGCGTTCGGGTTCCTCAACCACTTCTTCACCGGCGGCAAGCGCGACTTCGCCTCGCGCAGCGCCATCGTCGCGGGCCGCTACGACGTGCTGGTCGCGGCCTCGCACGTCGACCACGCCCGCGCCGTCCTGGACGGCGGCGCGCGCCCGGCCGACACCGTGGTGGTCGAGCCTCCGGCCTCCGCGGGCGTCTACGACCCCGCGGCCCGGCGGCCGATCGCCCCGGAGCAGCGCCGGCCCTGAGAAAGCCGGACGCCGACTCATGCCGGACCACGGCGCATCCTGCCTCGGCGCTCCGGGCCCCCGGCCCGCCGACCGCGCGAAGAGCCACCCGCCACCCTGCACCCCGTGCCGGGTGGCTCTTTCTTCCACCCGGTACGACTTCTGTCACCCCGGCCCTGACCACGTGTAGCGATCATCGCTGCGCCGTGCGTAGTCTTCTCCCTGCGGACACGCGTCTCCCTCCACCGTGTCGACCCCTACGCTTCCCCTTTTCCGCGACAACGACGAGGAGCTGTCGTGTCAGACGCGACGTCAGAGATCCGCATGCGTGCCCTGGAGCTCGGGGTGGCCGAGCTCCGCGTGGAGGCCCACGAGCACCGGGTGACCACCGCGGCCATCTTCGAGGTCCTCAAGGACCTGCGCACGATCACGGGTGAGCTCAAGACCACGACCGAAGAGCTCAAGGTCACGACCGAGGAGCTCCGCAGGGGCCAGGAGGAGCTCCGGGCCACCACCGAAGAGCTCCGCAAGGGCCAGGACGAGCTCCGCCAGGAGATGCGGGCCGGATACGCCGAGCTCCGCGAGGAGATCGTCACGGTCAAGCGCTCCGTCGGCAACCTCGAGCTCTCCATGAAGCGCGTCGAGGGCGACGTGGCCGAGCTCAAGGCCGGTCACATGGAACTGCGGAACCTGTTCGCCGACATGGTCCGGTAACCGTCCCGCGCCATCCGAGAACAGCCGGCAGGCCGTCGTCTCCGCTCATGGACGACGGCTTTCCGGCGTCTCACCGAGCACCTCCGGGCTCTCCCGGGGAGAATCTCACCGCTCCGGAACGCGGTCAGGCCGACTCGCGGACGACCAGGTCGGTGGGGAGGATGACCGGGTCCGCCGGGCCGCCCGAGGCCAGGCCGAGCAGGAGGCGGACCATGGCGGTGGCCTGCTCGACGACGGGCTGGCGGACCGTCGTCAGGGGCGGTTCGGTGTAGCGGGCCGCCTCGATGTCGTCGAAGCCCACCACCGCGACGTCGTCCGGCACCCTGCGGCCGGCCTGGCGCAGCGCCTGCAGCGCGCCGATCGCCATCAGGTCGTTGGCGACGAAGACCGCGTCGAGCGCGGGGTCGTCCTCCAGGAGCTGGCGCATCGCCACCGCGCCGGACTCCCGGGTGAAGTCGCCGACCGCGACGATCGAGCGGCGGTCGGAGCCCTGCATGACGTTCCGGTAGCCGGCCAGGCGGTCCTGGCCGCCGATCATGTCCTGCGGGCCGGCGACCGTGGCGATCCGGCGGCGGCCGCTCTCGATCAGGTGGCGCACGGCCGTCGCCGCGCCGCCCACGTTGTCGTTGTCGACGTACGGCAGGTCCACGGGCACGGCGGGCCGGCCGTACGAGACGACGGGCACGCGCATGCGGGTGATCGCGGCGGGCAGCGGGTCGGCACCGTGCATCGAGATGATCATGACACCGTCCACGTGGCCCCCGGCGATGTAACGCTCCACGCGGGCGTGGCTGCGGGCCGATCCCGTCAGCATCAGGACGACCTGCTTGTCGGCCGCCTCCAGTTCCGCGCTGGCCGTGCGGATCACGGTGGAGAACATCGGGTCGTCGGAGAAGACCCGGGTGGGCGACTCCGAGACGACCAGGGCGATGGAGTCGGTGCGCTGGTTGACGAGGGTACGGGCCGCCGCGTTGGGGACGTAGCCGAGCTCCTCGACCGCCCGCATCACCACGTCGCGGATGCCCGGGGCGACGGTGGGCTGGCCGTTGACCACGCGGGAGACGGTGGCCCGCGACACTCCCGCGCGGGCGGCGACCGCCTCCAGGGTGGGGCGCTTCATCTTGGCCTCCGACTGGGCCTCCGGCTCGGATCTTCGGTCGCCACGACGATAACCCATCGCGGGCCCGCCGGGGCCGGGGCGCCGGACCTGCCGGCCGGCTCGGCGCCCCGGTCCCGGTTCATCCCTTGACGCTGCCCGCGAGCAGGCCGCGGACGAAGTAGCGCTGCATGGACAGGAAGACGATCAGCGGGATGACGAGTGAGACGAAGGCTCCGGCCGTCAGCCGCTGCCACTCGTTGCCGCGGGTCCCGGCCATCTGCGCCAGCCGTACGGTCATCGGGGCGCTTTCGGGCGTGCCCCCCGCGAAGATCAGCGCCACCAGCAGGTCGTTCCAGACCCAGAGGAACTGGAAGATGCCGAAGGTGGCCAGCGCCGGTGCGACCAGCGGGAGGACCACCCTCCGGAAGATCTTGCCGTGGGTGGCGCCGTCCACCCGTGCCGCCTCGATCAGCTCGCCCGGCAGCTCCGACATGAAGTTGTGCAGCAGGAAGACGCCGAGCGGCAGGGCGAAGCAGGTGTGCGCGAACCACACCTGCGCGAAGCGGGCAGGTCCCTCCAGCTCCCAGGCCGGCATGAGCTGCAGGCCGAAGACCTCCACGCCCTCGGAGAAGAACGACAGCAGCGGGACCAGCGCCATCTGCATCGGCACGACCTGCAGCGCGAAGATGCCGATGTAGATCCAGTTCCGCCCGCGGAACGGCACCCAGGCCAGTGCGTACGCCGCGAAGGCGGCGAAGGCCAGCGGGAAGAGCACCGACGGGATCGTGATCACGATCGAGTTGATCAGGAAGCTGGCCATCTTCCCGGAGGACGAGGAGGTGCCGAACAGCACCTCCTGGTAGTTCTCCAGGGTGAGCTGCGGGTCGGAGAAGAACGACCACCAGCCGGTGGTCTTGATCTGGTCCTCCGGCCGCAGCGACGACAGGAACAGGCCGAAGGTGGGTGTGGTCCACAGCACCGCGATGACGATCGCCACGGCGCTGGCGACCCGGCCGCTCAGCCGCTTCCTGACCCGCCCGGTGGCCTGCTCGGCACCGGGCCGTACCGCCGTGACGGCGGGCGAGACGGATGTCATCGGACGGCCTCCCTGCGCTGGCGGATCTGGTAGACGACGATGGGGGTGACCAGGACGAACAGGAAGACGGCCAGCGCCGCGCCCTTGCCCGTCTCGCCGTACCGGAACGCCTGGTTGTACATCTCGTTGGCGATGACGCTGGTGTCGAACTGGCCGCCGGTCATGGTCCGGACGATGTCGAAGAGCTTGAGCGTGCCGATCGACTGGGTGACCAGCACCACGAGCACGGCCGAGCGGATGCTCGGCAGCGTCACCCGGAAGAACATCTGGACCGGGGAGGCCCCGTCGAGCTTGGCCGCCTCGACGATCTCGGCGGGGATGCCCTTGATGGCCGCGGAGAGCACCACGGTGGCGAACCCGGCCTGGATCCACACCATGACCACGATGAGGAAGAGCGTGTTGAGCGGCGGCTCCAGCAGCCACTGCTGGGGCGTGCCGCCGAAGGCCACCACGATCTGGTTGAGCAGGCCGATCTGGTCGCTCTCCTCTGGCCGGTAGGCGTAGACGAACTTCCAGATGATGCCGGCGCCGACGAAGGAGATGGCCATCGGAAGGAAGACCAGCGACTTGGCGACGGACTCGAAGCGGCTCCGGTCGACCAGGACCGCGTAGAGCAGGCCGACGGTCGTCACCAGGAGGGGGACGAGGGCGACCCAGATGAGCGTGTTGCGGAGCACCGTGACCGCTTCGGGCTGGGTGAACATCCAGATGTAGTTGTCGAGCCCCACCCAGGAGGCGCCGTCGCCGCTCATGAACGACAGCAGGGTGGTGCGCACCGCGGGCACGACCAGGCCGATCGCGAGCAGCAGGAGCGCCGGGGCGAGCAGGATGACGATGTGCAGCCGCGCCTTCTGCCGCATGGGGGCGCGGTCGAGCAGGAGCAGCAGGAGCGCGACCACCGCGCAGAAGGCGACCACGCCGTACAACAGCTGCAGGAGCTTCGGCTGCTCCGCGGCGAAGTCGAAGTCCAGGTTCATCGAGGGAACTCCCGGAAGGATCGGGCCGATACGGGAGCGTCCGGCTCCGGCGGGGTCGTCGAACCCCGGCGGGAGCCGGACGCCACGGGATGTCCTGGGACTAGGACTTGGGCCAGGAGGTCTCGATGAAGTCGAGGACCGTCTTGGTGTCCTTGCCGTTGATCCAGTCGGTCATGCCCTTCCAGAAGGTGCCCGCGCCGACCGCGGCCGGCATGAGGTCGGAGCCGTCGAACCGGAAGATCGTGTTCGGGTCCTGGAGCATCTCGATGGAGAGCTTGTCGATCGGGTTCTGCGCGTTGGCGATGTCGACGCCCTTGTTGGCCGAGACGTACGTGCCCAGCTTCATCCGGGCGTTGGCGTAGTCACCGGTGGCCAGGTAGGCCTGGACGGCCTGGACCTCGGGCCGGTCGGCGAAGGCGCCGACGAACTCGCCCGCGCCGAGCACCGGCTTCTTGGCCGGGTCGTTGCCGGGCAGGTAGAAGGCGAAGACGTCGCCGTCCTCGGCCACCTTGGTGCCCTCGGGCCAGAAGTTGGCGTAGAAGGAGGCCTGGCGGTGCAGCGCGCACTTGCCCTCGGTGATGGGCACGCCGCCCTCCTGGAAGGCGGTGCTGGCGATGCTCTTGACCGGGCCGTAGCCGCCGTTGACGAACTTCTCGTCCTTCAGGATCGCGCCGACCTTGTCGACCGCGGCGACGATCTTGGGGTCGTTGAAGGGGATCTTGTGGGCGACCCAGTCGTCGTAGCCCTCGGGACCGAGCTCGCGCAGGAGGATGTCCTCGATCCAGTCGGTGGCCGGCCAGCCGGTGGCCTCACCGGACTCGATGCCGGCGCACCACGGCTTGACGCCGGTGCCCGCGATCGTGTTGGTGAGGGTCATGAGCTCGTCCCAGGTCGTGGGGACGGTCCAGCCCTTCTCCTTGAACATGCCCGGCGAGTACCACACGAAGGACTTCACGCTGGCGCCCAGCGGGGCGGCGTAGAAGGTGCCGTCGATCGTGCCGTACTTGACCCAGTCGGCCGACCAGTTCTGCTCGGCCAGCTTCTTCACCTCGGCCGGGGCGGGCTTGAGCTTGCCGGCCTTGACGAAGCGCTCCAGCAGGCCGGGCTGCGGGAAGAAGGCCAGGTCCGGCGGGTTGCCGCCGTCGGCGCGGACCTGGATCTGCGCCTCGAACTCGCCCGTTCCCTCGTAGCTGATCTTTATCCCGGTGCACTTCTCGAACGGCACCCAGGTCTGCTGGAACAGGTCCGCCTCGGTGTCCCGGATCGGGGAGTAGATCGAGACCTTCTTGCCGTCGTGCTTTCCGAACTGCTCGAACGGGGCGCACTCGGCGGACGTGCTGCTACCGCCGCCCGCCGCCGGGGTCGAGGGCTCGGAAGAGCCGCAACCGGTGGCGACCAGCGCCAGGCCCGCGGTACCCGCGACGAGGGCGGCGCGTGCAGGCCGAGAGAGGAGCGACATGGACCCTTCCTCCATTACTTTGCCGGGCCGGCTCCGGCCGGCGGGACCGGCTGGACCGCCTCGCGACAGGCGCGTGGGGTCACCGCGTTACCGGTCCGCCGTGGTGGCCGGATGGCTCAAACCAATGTGAGAGCGCTCTCTGTAGCCTTGTCGCCCAGCAACGCGATGTCAATGACCGTGATCCTACGGTTACGCATTTGAGAAATCTGGGTGTCATTCAGGGCATTCGGGTTACATGTTTGTTGTGAGAGCGCTCTCCAGTATCAGGGAGGGCGGAGACCGCCCGGTCTCCGCCCTCCCGTCCCCCGGGGGCGTACGGCTCGCCGTACGCCCCGGGGGACCGACTCGATATGTCTGCCGGATCAGTTCGTGGAGAAGGTGAACCAGTTGAGGTTGACGAACTCCGCGGGCTGGCCACTGCTGAAGGTTATGTACACCGTGTGGGTGCCCGTGACCCCCGAGATGTTCGCCGCGATCGTCCGCCAGCTCTGCCAGCCGCCGGTGTTGCCCACCGCGAAGTCGCCGACCGGCGCCGCCGTGGGGCTGTCCAGGCGGACCTGGACCAGGCCGCTCACCCCCGCGTCCGCCCCGGAGGCCACCCGGGCCTTGAACTGGCCCGCCGCCTGGGAGCCGAAGCGGACGCCGTCGAAGCGCAGCCAGTCGCCGTTGGAGACGAACCCGACGTTCTTGCCGCCGCCGGTGTCGGAGGTGTCCTCCAGGGCCGTGCCCGACTGGGCCTGGTAGCTCTCCGCCTGGATGGTGGAGCGGGCGTCGACCCCGCCCGCCGTGGAGGTCGGGGTGGGCGTCGGAGTGGCCGTCGGAGTCTTCGTGGGGCTCGGCGTCGGGGTCGGCGTCGGGCTCTTGGTGGGCGTGGGACTGGCGGTGGGCGTCGCCGTGGGGCTCGGGCCGGAGCCGCCCCCCGCCTCGGTCCCGCTGCCCGCCGGGCCGCGCCAGGCCATCGCCCGGGCCGGTACGGCGAGCGTCTGCCCGTCGGAGAACCGGACGGTGACGGCGCCGCCGGAGGCGTTGTAGGCCACGTAGGTCCTGCCCGCCGAGTTGCCCAGCACCGCGTACGTCGGCACGCTCGCGGTGACCGAGTGGTCGGGGGTGCCCCAGGCGTTCAGCGCGGAGATCCAGTGGTAGGCGTGGGCCCGCGAGTCACCGTCCTCGGGGGCCGGGTCGGCCCCCAGCCACAGCGACTGGGCGGCGGCGGGGTCGGCCATCGCCAGGAACTGCCAGATGACGTCGCGCCACTCGGTCTCCTGGCCGCCGTTGGAGGCCCGCAGCTCGCTGATGTTCTGCTTGATGTCGGCCTTCCACGCGCCGTTGTAGAGCGAGCCGCCGGTGATCGGGAGCATGTTGATGCCGTGGATCTCCTCGGCGTTCGCCGTCCACCAGGTGGAGTAGCTGCCGCCGGCGCCCCACACCATGCCCGCGGTGCCGTGGTCGAAGCCCGAGGGGAAGACCGCGCCGTCGGCGTCGAACCAGTACTGGCCGATGGTCTCGCGCTCGGTCGTGTACATGTAGATGCCCGCGTCGCGCAGGGCGGTGTCGCCGGTCGCCTGCCCGAACAGGACCGCGGCGGCGTTGAACATCATCGACTCCGACGACGACTCCTGGTTGTTGCCGTGGCCGAATCCCGCGTGCCCGGAGGCCCAGGCGTGCCCGGCGTAGGGGTCGAAGTTGCGCAGGAACGGGAACCGGCTGTCGGAGCGGTCGTAGTTGGCCGCGTCCTTGACCAGCAGCTTCAGCATGCCCCCGTACTGGGAGTCGGAGACCCAGGCCGGGTCGTGCTGGGCCACCATCGCTCCGGCCAGCACGTAGTAGCCGTAGTGGAAGTGGTGGTCGTTGAGCTCCTTGTCAGTGCCATAACCCGCCGGGTAGCCGATCAGCGTCTTCCAGGTGGAGTCGTAGGCGAACAGCCTGCCGGTCTCCCCCGAGTCCGCGGTGAGCCAGTCGGCCAGCCGGGTCTTGACCAGCTTGATCGCCTTGTCCCGGCCGGCGGTGTAGCCGATCTGGTTGGCGACCGGGATGAGCGCCGCGATCCGCCACAGGGCCTTGCCGGTCCAGTAGGTGTCGACGGCGCCCTTGTAGGGGTCGGAGGCGTTCAGCTCGGCGTCGATGGCGGCCCGCAGCCTGGCCTTGTCCGCGCCGGGCGCGAGCGGCAGGGCGGGCAGCACGCCGTTGAACTTCGCGCTCGTGGTGAACGACGCGCCCTCGCGCACCCGCATCTCACCGCGCGGCGAGACGTAGCGGTGGGCCGTCATCGCGTCGGAGGAGTTCGCCCACTGGTGGCGGTAGAGCGCGTGCAGGGTGCCGGTCTGGCCGCCCTGCTTGGCGGTGGTGGAGGCGGTGTAGACGGCCTTCATCCGGCCCGCGTCGGCATCGTACGACCAGCTCACCCGGGTGTCGGTGACGAAGGAGTAGGCGTACTTCTGGAACAGTGGGAGCGCTCCCCGAGAGGGCAGGACCGCCACCGAGAAGAAGGCGGCCGGGGCGCTCGCGGAGGCGGTGCCGGTCAGCGACCAGCTGGTCCCCGAGGGGGCGAACAGGCCGTAGTCGCGGCCGTTCACCGTCACTCCCAGTACGTTGCCGCTGTTCTGCCAGACGCTGGCCGAGCCGGTGAACTCCACCAGCGCGTTGCCGCCCGAGGCCTCGGCGTAGACGTACGGCGAGCCGTGCGCGATCGTGGTCCGCAGCGTGCGGGTCCCGTCGCTCCAGCGCGGTGCCACGCTCCAGTCGCCCCAGCCGTCCACCTCGGTCCTGGCGGCGTTGAGGCCGGAGACGCCCACGTTGAGGTCGCTCGCGTGGACGAACTCGTACATCCTCCCGTCGGAGGTGATGTTCGGCTTGTCCGGGTAGCCGACGCTGATGCCCTTGGCGTTCGCGTGGAACGAGAGCGGGTGGGCGTACATGTTCTCGGAGTAGGGGTTGCCCGCGTAGCGCTGGAAGACGAGCGAGGACCACCAGTCGTTCGTCGGCACGGCGCGGCCGGCCATCCGGGCGGTGACCTTGGGGGTGACGGCGGCGCCGTCGGAGTTGGAGGGGCCGGCGGCGCCGGCCGGGGCGGGCGGAGGCGTAGCCGCCCGCGCCGACCGCCACGGCGGCGGCCGGGGAGGCCAGGACGACCGGGGTGACCACGGCCGTGGCCAGGACGGCCACCGCGGCGACTACTCGGCGTAAGGGGGATGGGAAGCCCATGGATACCTCCTCGGGTATCGGGCTGCCGGCGCCGCAGAACGGGCCGCCGGGGTGAACAAGAACAAGAGAGCGCTCTCTGACGGAGGACCGTAGCCCTGAGTGAACGCCAAGTCAACGACTTCTCACACTCTCCTCTGTCCAGGATGCGGATCATCCGCCTTGACAGGCCCGTCACACACCCACGATGCTGTGTGAGAGCGCTCTCTGCCGTTCGGGGCGAGGCGGGGTTGACGGCGAGGCGAAAGGGGCGGTGAGACATGACCCTGTCCATGGGGATGTCGGCGGGAGTCGCGGAGGAGACCGGGGGAACCGGCGGCCTGACGTTCCCGCAGGGTTTCCTCTGGGGGACGGCGACCGCCTCCTACCAGATCGAGGGCGCCGCGAACGAGGACGGCCGCGGACCGTCCATCTGGGACACCTTCTCCCGGACGCCCGGCAAGGTCGTCGGCGGCCACACCGGTGACGTCGCGTGCGACCACTACCACCGCTACCGCGACGACGTGGCGATGATGGCCGACCTCGGCGTCCAGGCCTACCGCTTCTCCATCGCCTGGCCCCGGATCCAGCCGGACGGCTCCGGCCCGGTCAACCCCCGCGGCCTGGACTTCTACGAGCGGCTGGTCGACGAGCTGCGCGGCCGCGGCATCACGCCCATCGTGACCCTCTACCACTGGGACCTGCCGCAGAGCCTGGAGGACCGGGGCGGCTGGACCAACCGGGAGACCGCCGAGCGCTTCGCCGAGTACGCCGCCGTCATGTACGGCAGGCTCGGCGACCGGGTCGACACCTGGACCACGCTCAACGAGCCGTGGTGCTCGTCCTTCCTCGGCTACGGCGCGGGCGTCCACGCCCCCGGCCGCACGAACCCGGCCGACGCCTACGCCGCCGTCCACCACCTGCTGCTGGGACACGGCCTGGCGGTGGCCGAGCTGCGCGCCGCGGGGGCCCGGCAGGTCGGCATCACCCTCAACCTGGCTCCCATCTCGGGCTCCGACCCCGAGGCCGTCGCGCACATCGACGGCCTGCAGAACCGGATCTTCCTCGACCCGGTCCTGCGCGGGGAGTACCCCGCCGACGTCGTGGAACGCGCCCGCCGGTTCACCGACTGGTCCTTCGTCCGCGACGGCGACCTCGACATCATCGGCGCGCCGATCGACCTGCTGGGCGTCAACTACTACAGCCCCACCACCGTGGAGCTGCGCGCCGGCCGGCAGGCCAACCCGGTCCACCCGGGCAGCGAGGGCATCGCGTTCGTCCAGGGCGAGGAGGAGAAGACGGCGATGGGCTGGTCGGTCAAGCCGTCCGGCCTGACCGAGCTGCTGCTCCGGCTCAACCGCGACTACCCGGGCACGCCGCTGATCATCACCGAGAACGGCGCCGCCTTCGACGACGTGCTCGACGGCGGCCGGGTCGCCGACGAACGGCGGATCGCCTTCCTCGACGGCCACTTCCGCGCCGCGCACGCCGCGATCGAGGCCGGCGCCGATCTGCGCGGTTACCTGGTCTGGTCGCTGATGGACAACTTCGAGTGGGCCGAGGGCTACGCCAAGCGCTTCGGGCTGGTCTACGTCGACTACGCCTCGCAGCGCCGGGTGCCCAAGGACAGCGCCCTGTGGTACCGCGAGGTCATCCGGCGCAACGGAGTCCAGGCGTGACCCGGTGACCGCCCGGCCGACGCTGGAGAAGGTGGCGGCCAGGGCGGGAGTCTCCCGCGCCACCGTCTCCCGTGTGGTCAACGGCTCGACGCACGTCAATCCGGAGATCCGCGCGACGGTGATGCGCGCCGTGGAGGAGCTGGGCTACGTCCCCAACCTCGCGGCGCGCAGCCTGGTGACCCGGCGGGCCGACTCCGTCGCGCTGGTCTTCTCCGAGCCGCCCACCCGGGTCTTCTCCGACGACCCCATGTTCGCCAGCATCATCCGCGGCGTCAGCCAGGAGACGGAGGCCGCGGACAAGCACCTCGTGCTCATGCTCGCCGGCTCGCCGCGCGGCCAGGAGCGGGTCGAGCGCTACACCACGGCCAGGCACGTGGACGGCGTGATCGTCGCCTCGATGCACGGGGCCGACCCGCTGCCCTCCGCGCTGGCCCGCCGGGGCGTGCCCGTGGTGTGCAGCGGACGGCCCCTGCACGCCGGGGTACAGGGCGCGCTGCCCTGCGTGGACACGGAGAACGTCGGCGGCGCCGAGCAGGCGGTGCGGCATCTGGTGGCGGCGGGCCGCCGCCGGATCGCCACGATCGCCGGGCCGCAGGACATGGTCGCCGGGATCGACCGGCTCACCGGCTACCGCAACGTGCTGCGCGACTCCGACCGGCGCTCCATCGTCGCGGTGGGCGACTTCACCCGGGAGTCGGGCGTCGCGGCCATGCGCCAGCTGCTGCGGGACGATCCCGGGCTCGACGCGGTGTTCGCCGCCAGCGACATGATGGCGTTCGGCGCCCTGCAGGTGCTGCGGCAGGCCGGGCGCCGCGTGCCGGAGGACGTGGCCGTGGTCGGCTTCGACGACGTGCCCGCCGCCTCCTACGCCGAGCCGCCGCTCACCACGGTCCGCCAGCCCCTCCACGAGATGGGCCGGGAGCTGGCCCGGCTCGTCCTCGCGCTCGCCTCGGGGCAGGACGTGGACGCTCCGGTGATCCTGCCCACAGAGCTGGTCGTCCGCGACTCCGCCTGACGGACCGGCCGGAGGGTCCGCGGACCCTCCGGCCGTCGTCCGCGCCCGCCCGGCAGGCCGTACGGCGGACGGGGACCCACCGGGAGTCCTCTCGCCGGCCGTCACCCGTGCCCTTCGCCCACCCCCGGGCCCCGGACCCCGTAGAGTCGTTCGGCCGGTCGGGCATCGGCCGGCACGCACCAGATCAAGGAGAAACCACGTGGCACTGCAGAAGCCGGAGATCGACTTCCCCGAGGGCGAGGCGCCCAAGGAGCTGCAGATCGTCGACGTCGTCGAGGGAGACGGCCCGGAGGCCAAGCCCGGCCACCAGGTCAGCGTGCACTACGTCGGTGTCGCCTTCTCCACCGGCGAGGAGTTCGACGCCTCCTGGAACCGGGGCGAGACCTTCGAGTTCTCGCTCGGCGCGGGACAGGTCATCGCGGGCTGGGACCAGGGCGTCGCGGGCATGAAGGTCGGCGGCCGCCGCCGTCTCACCATCCCGCCGCACCTGGGTTACGGCAACCGGGGCGCGGGCAGCCGCATCAAGCCCGGCGAGACCCTCATCTTCGTCGTGGACCTGCTCGGGGTCCGCTGAGGCGATCGGTGGGCCGCTCCCCGCGGGGAGCGGCCCACCGCGTCTCCGGGGGTCTCCGGGGGTCTCCGGCGGAGACGCCCTGCCGGAGACGCTCTGCCGGAATGTCGCCCCCGCCTCATAGGCTGTGGGTGTGCTGTTGATCGATCTCGCGCGCACCTCCGCGGCCGTGGCCGCCGACTCCGCCCGGCTGGTGAAGATCCGCCATCTCGCGGAGCTCCTCGGCCGGGTCGGCCCGGAGGAGGCGGAGATCGCCATCGCCTACCTCTCCGGCGAACTGCCCCAGCGGCAGATCGGCGTCGGCCTGGCGGGCCTGCGGGACCTCCCGGAGCCCCGGCTCGCCGCCACCGCGACCCTGCTGCAGGTCGACGCCCTCCTGGCCCGAGTCAAGGCGCGGACCGGCCCCGGCTCCCAGGCCGCCCGCAAGGCGCTGTTGGCCGAGCTGTTCGCCGCGCTCACCGGCCCCGAGCAGACCTTCCTGTCCCGGCTCATCCGCGGTGAGCTGCGTCAGGGCGCGCTCGACGGAGTGATGATCGAGGCCGTCGCCAGGGCGTCGGGGACGCCGGCCGCCGAGGTGCGGCGGGCGCTTATGCTGCGCGGCTGGCTGCCGGCCGTGGGCGCGGCGGCGCTGTCCGGCGGGGTCGAGGCGCTGCGCTCCTTCAGGCTGGAGGTGGGCCGCCCGGTCTCGCCGATGCTCGCGCAGAGCTCCCTCTCCGTCGCCGCGGCACTGGAGCGGGTTGGCGGGCGGGCCGCGATCGAGTGGAAGCTCGACGGCGTGCGGATCCAGGCCCACCGGTCCGGCGACGCCGTGTCCGTCTTCACCCGCACCCTGGACGACATCACCGCCCAGGTGCCCGAGCTGGTCGAGGCGGTCGGCGCCCTGCCCGCCGCCGACCTCGTCCTGGACGGCGAGGTCATCGCGCTGCGGCCGGACGGCCGTCCGGAGCCCTTCCAGGTCACCTCCGGCCGGGTGGCCAGCCGGACCGACGTGGCCGGGGTCCGCCGGTCGACCCCGCTCAGCGTGTTCTTCTTCGACGCGCTGCGGGTGGAGGGGGCCGACCTCCTCGACCTGCCCGACGAGGCGCGCCACCTGGAGCTCGCCCGGGCCGTGCCCGCGGAGCTGATCACGCCCCGGCTGGTCACCGGTGACGCCGCCGAGGGCGAGGCGTTCTTCAAGGAGGCCCTCAGGCGGGGGCACGAGGGCGTGGTGGTGAAATCACCGCAGAGCCCCTACGCCGCCGGCCGCCGCGGGGCGGGCTGGGTCAAGGTGAAGCCCCGTCACACGCTGGACCTGGTCGTCCTGGCCGCCGAGTGGGGCAGCGGCCGCCGGGAGGGCCGTCTGTCCAACCTCCATCTGGGCGCCCGCGATCCGGCCGGCGGCGGTTTCGTCATGCTCGGCAAGACCTTCAAGGGCCTGACCGACGAGCTGCTCGCCTGGCAGACCGAGCGCTTCCTGGCGCTCGCCGACGGGCCCTCCGACGGCTGGACCGTCGTGGTCCGGCCCGAGCTCGTCGTCGAGATCGCCTTCGACGGGGTCCAGCGCTCCAGCCGCTATCCCGGCGGCCTGGCCCTGCGCTTCGCCCGGGTCGTCCGCTACCGCCCGGACAAGACCCCGGAGCAGGCCGACACCGTGGACACGGTCCGCGCGCTGATGCTCTGAGGCCCGCCCCGGTGTGCCAGGGCGGGCCTCAGAGCATCGGCGGCCGCCCCGATCCTGCGGACGGACGCGACGGGGCGCGTCCGCGCCCGCCG
>NZ_CDRNDK010000035.1:0-28482 GCF_977012225.1 Planomonospora algeriensis
CGAGAGCGGCCTGCTGCCGGACGGTCCGCCCGGCGCGCCGCCCCTCTGGCGGGCCGGACCGGCCGCTGGGAGCGCGGGGAACCCGCACCGGGGGAGCCCGGGCGGGCGGTCGTCTCCGGATACCTCGGCGGCGGGGGCGGGCCCGCGGTGTTCGCCCGGCTGCCCGCGGTCAGGCGGAACGACACGGTGGCGGTGACCCGGCAGGACGGCACCGTGGTGGTCTTCGGGGTGACCTCCGCCCGGTGGAGCCGGAAGCCGGTCACCGCTCGCGGAGGAAGGGGGCGGGGCGGGACGCCGTACCCGTCGATCAGGCTCGTGGGCCACGGCGGGAGCCCCCGCCGGGCCGGGGACCTCGTCGTCCACGGGGATTTCGCGGGGTGGTACCGGCTGGCGGACTTCCCGCCCCGGCGGCCGTCCCGCCCGGGGTACGGCCCGCGCGTCCCGGAGCCTCCCGGGCCGCCCCCGCAGTGGGGTGACCGCCCGTCCGGGACGGGCGCAGGCGGCCCGGAGCTGAAACTTTCATCGAACCCGAACGGCATTCGCTGAGGTCAACCGAGGGAAGGTCCCCGCCGGACCGCCTCCGGCGCGCGACATGCTGTACACATCCAGGAAACATCCGGACTATGGGAGCGCTCCACCCCTCGTCTGGAGATGACACTCATGAGAGATCATCCGCGCCGCCACGCCTGGCGGAACCGGGCTGCGACGACGGCGGCACTGCTGGTCGCAGCCGCCGGCCTGGCCACCGGCCAGGCGGCGACGGCCCACGCGGCCGTCGCCTGCGACGTCACCTACACGTCCAACGACTGGCAGGGCGGTTTCACCGCCAGCGTGAACCTGAAGAACCTCGGTGACGCCCTGGACGGCTGGACCCTCGGCTTCAGCTTCACCGGCGGTCAGAAACTCGTGCAGGGGTGGTCGGCCACCTGGGCCCAGGACGGGACCAAGGTCACCGCGAAGAACCTGGACTGGAACGGCAAGCTCGCCACCGGCGCCTCCACCAGCATCGGCTTCAACGGCTCGTGGAGCGGTTCCAACCCCAAGCCGACCGACTTCACGGTCAACGGGACCGCCTGCGGCGGCGTGCCCGGCAACCAGGCCCCGACCGTCAGCCTGACCAGCCCGGCGAGCGGCTCCTCGCACGCCGCCGGCGCGGCCGTGCCGCTCGCCGCGACGGCGTCCGACGACGGCGCGGTCAGCAAGGTCGAGTTCTACGTCGACGGCGCGCTGGTCAACAGCGACACCAGCGCCCCCTACTCCTACTCCGCCACCGGGCTGGCCGCCGGGTCCCACACCGCCAAGGCGGTGGCCTACGACAACGGCTCCCCGGTCCTGAGCAAGGAGAGCGCCGCGGTCCCGTTCACCGTGGGCGGCGACACCGGCACCCCGTCGATCGTCGCCTCCGCCACCTCGGTGAGCGTCCCCGAGGGCGGCAGCAAGACCGTCGGGTTCAAGCTCAGCCAGGCGCCATCCGGCAACGTCACGGTCAACCTGACCAAGACCGGTGACTCCGACGTCACCATCGCGCCCTCCACGCTGACCTTCACCGGCGCCAACTGGAACACGGCGCAGAACGTGACGGTCTCCGCGGCCGAGGACTCCGACGAGGCGAACGGCACCGCCACCATCGCGGCCGCCGCCACCGGCCACACCGGTGCCTCGGTCACCGCGACCGAGGAGGACAACGACGGCGACACGCCGCCGGTCGGCGAGCACGTCGACAACCCCTATGAGGGCGCCACCGGTTACGTGAACCCGGACTGGTCGGCCAAGGCCGCCGCCGAGCCGGGCGGCGACGCCGTGGCGGACATCTCGACCGGCGTGTGGATGGACCGCATCGCGGCCATCGAGGGCAGCTCCTCCGCCAAGGGCCTCCGCGCCCACCTGGAGGAGGCCCTCAAGCAGGACGCCGCCAACGGCAGCAAGCCGCTGACGATCCAGTTCGTCATCTACAACCTGCCCAACCGCGACTGCTCGGCCCTGGCGTCCAACGGTGAGCTGAAGATCGCCGAGAACGGCCTCAACCGCTACAAGACCGAGTACATCGACCCGATCGCCGACATCATGGACGATCCGAAGTACGCCGCGCTGCGGATCGTGACCGTCATCGAGATCGACTCGCTGCCGAACCTGATCACCAACCTCAACGTGGCCAAGTGCCAGGAGGCCAAGGACAGCGGCGCCTACGTCAACGGCGTCCGCTACGCCCTGGACAAGCTGCACGCCATCCCGAACGTCTACACCTACGTCGACGCCGGCCACCACGGCTGGCTGGGCTGGGACACGAACTTCGGCCCCTCCGCCGAGCTGTTCGCCACCACCGTCGCCGGGACCGCCAAGGGCTTCGAGAGCGTCGACGGCTTCATCACCAACACCGCCAACTACTCCGCGCTGAAGGAGCCGTTCTTCTCCGCCAGCACCAACGTCAACGGCCAGACGGTCCGTCAGTCCAAGTGGCTCGACTGGAACTTCTACGCCGACGAGCTGTCCTTCGCCCAGGCCTTCCGGCAGGAGCTCGTCCGCAGGGGCTTCAAGTCCGACATCGGAATGGTCATCGACACCTCCCGCAACGGCTGGGGCGGCTCCGCCCGCCCGACCAAGGCCAGCACCTCCACCAACGTGGACACCTTCGTCAACGAGTCCCGCGTCGACCGCCGGATCCACGCCGGCAACTGGTGCAACCAGAGCGGCGCCGGCCTCGGTGAGCGGCCGCAGGCCAACCCCGCCGCCGGTATCGACGCCTACGTCTGGATCAAGCCCCCGGGTGAGTCCGACGGCTCCAGCAAGGAGATCCCGAACAACGAGGGCAAGGGCTTCGACCGGATGTGCGACCCGACCTACGAGGGCAACGAGCGCAACCAGCACAACATGAGCGGCGCGCTGCCGGACGCCCCGGTCTCCGGCCACTGGTTCTCCGCCCAGTTCCGCCAGCTGCTGCAGAACGCCTACCCGCCCATCCAGTAGTCACCTGAGCCGGGGCCCCGCCGCGAGACGGGGCCCTCCCGGGACCGGCCCTCACCGGTACCGGAACGCGGCCCCGCCGCCTCCACGAGAGGCTGCGGGGCCGTCCGCGTCTCCGGAGCCCGTCCGGTGCTCCGGCCCCCGGAGCGGCCCGCACCGCCTGAACCGCCCCGGACCCCGCCCCCTCCGGTACGGTGGCCGCGGATATTGGGATGCGCCTGGGGAACAGGCCAGGCACCATAGGCGGTTGGCTCCTGACGTACGGGCTGAAAGTATCCTGATCTGCAGTATGGGAACGCCTCCTTTGACCTCGCCGCTCGCCGACCTCCACGCGCGCCTGCCCGAGCTGACGCTCCGCGACCAGCGGCGGCTGGGCCGGCGGCTCGACGGTGCCCGCCGGGTGCGCAACCGCGCCGCACAGCAGAAGATCGCCGCGGAGATCGGCGCCGACATCGAGCGGGCCGAGCGGCGGATCGCCGAGCGGCGGGCCGGCGTGCCCGCGGTGACCTATCCGGAGGCGCTGCCGGTCAGCCGCCGCAGGGACGACATCCTGGAGGCGATCCGCGACCACCAGGTGGTGATCGTCGCCGGTGAGACGGGGTCGGGCAAGACCACCCAGCTGCCGAAGATCTGCCTGGAGCTGGGCCGGGGCGTCAAGGGCCTGATCGGGCACACCCAGCCCCGCCGGATCGCGGCCAGGACCGTGGCCGAGCGCGTCGCCGAGGAGCTCGGCGGCTCCCTCGGCGAGGCGGTGGGCTACAAGGTGCGCTTCACCGACCAGGTGGGCGAGGGCACGCTCGTCAAGGTGATGACGGACGGCATCCTCCTGGCGGAGCTGCAGGGCGACCGCGACCTGGCCCAGTACGACACGCTGATCATCGACGAGGCGCACGAGCGCAGCCTCAACATCGACTTCATCCTGGGCTACCTCAAGCAGCTCCTGCCCAGGCGTCCCGACCTGAAGGTGATCATCACCTCGGCGACCATCGACCCCGAGCGCTTCTCCCGGCACTTCGGCGACGCGCCGATCGTGGAGGTCTCCGGCCGGACCTACCCGGTCGAGGTCCGCTACCGCCCGGTGGGCGAGGACGACGACCAGATCCAGGCGATCGGCGACGCGGTGGACGAGCTCTGCCGGGAGGGCCCCGGCGACGTCCTGGTCTTCCTCAGCGGCGAGCGGGAGATCCGCGACACCGCCGACGCCCTGTCCAAACGCAAGGACATCGAGGTCCTGCCGCTGTACGCCCGGCTCTCGGCGGCCGAGCAGCACAAGGTGTTCGCCAGGCACACCGGCCGCCGGGTGGTGCTGGCCACCAACGTGGCCGAGACCTCGCTGACCGTCCCCGGCATCAAGTACGTCGTGGACACCGGCTTCGCCCGCATCTCCCGCTACAGCCACCGGACCAAGGTCCAGCGCCTGCCCATCGAGGCGATCTCCCAGGCCTCGGCCAACCAGCGCAAAGGCCGCTGCGGCCGCGTCTCCGAGGGCGTCTGCATCCGGCTGTACGAGGAGGAGGACTTCCTGGCCCGCCCGGAGTTCACCGACCCGGAGATCCTGCGGACCAACCTCGCCTCGGTCATCCTGCAGATGACCTCGATCGGCCTGGGCGACATCGCGGCCTTCCCGTTCGTCGAGCCGCCGGACCAGCGCCAGGTCAAGGACGGCTTCGACCTGCTGGTGGAGCTCGGCGCGTTCGACGCGGCCAAGCGGATCACCCCGCTCGGCCGCAAGCTCGCCGGGCTCCCGGTGGACCCGCGGCTGGCCCGGATGGTGCTGGAGGCCGACCACAACGGCTGCGCCCGCGAGGTCATGGTCATCGCCGCGGCGCTGTCCATCCAGGACCCGCGCGAGCGCCCGGCGGACAAGCAGCAGGCCGCCGACGAGATGCACCGCCGCTTCGCCGACAAGGAATCGGACTTCGTCTCCTACCTGAACCTCTGGAACCACCTGCAGGACAGGCAGCAGGAGCTGTCCTCCAGCGCGTTCCGGCGGCTGTGCCGGGCCGAGTTCCTCAACTACCTGCGGGTCCGCGAGTGGCAGGACGTCTACAGCCAGCTCCGCCAGATGTCGAAGTCCCTCGGCGTCACGCTGAACAGCTCCCCCGGCGACGAGCAGAAGATCCACGTCTCGCTGCTGTCCGGCCTGCTCTCCCACGTCGGCGTCAAGGACATCGACAAGAAGGGCCCGCAAGAGGGCCAGCGCCGTCCCATGACCGAATACATCGGCGCGCGCAACGCCCGCTTCGCCATCTTCCCCGGCTCCGCGCTGGCCAAGAAGCAGCCGCTCTGGGTGATGTCCGCCGAGCTGGTGGAGACCTCCCGGCTCTGGGCCCGGGTCAACGCCAAGATCGAGCCCGAGTGGGTCGAGCCGCTGGCCCAGCACCTGATCAAGCGCACCTACTCCGAGCCGCACTGGGAGAAGAAGCAGGCCGCCGTCATCGCCTACGAGAAGGTCACCCTGTACGGCGTGCCGATCGTGGCCCAGCGCAAGGTCAACTACGGCCGCATCGACCCCGAGCTGAGCCGCGAGCTGTTCATCCGGCACGCCCTGGTCGAGGGCGACTGGGAGACCCACCACGCCTTCTTCGCCGCCAACCGCAGGCTGCTGGAGGAGGTCGGCGAACTGGAGGAGCGGGCCCGCCGCCGCGACATCCTGGTCGACGACGAGACCCTCTTCGACTTCTACGACCAGCGGGTCGGGCAGGAGGTCGTCTCCGGCCGGCACTTCGACTCCTGGTGGAAGAAGGCCAGGCAGGCCGACCCCGACCTGCTCAACTTCGAGAAGTCGATGCTGATCAGCGAGACCGCCGGGGACGTCAGCCAGCGCGACTACCCCGACGTCTGGCGCCAGGGCGGCCTGCGCTTCCCGCTGACGTACCAGTTCGAGCCCGGCGCCGACGCCGACGGCGTCACCGCGCACATCCCGCTCTCGCTGCTCAACCAGGTCAACGTCGAGGGCTTCGACTGGCAGATCCCCGGCCTGCGCGAGGAGCTCCTCACCGCGCTGATCCGCTCCCTGCCGAAGAACATCCGGCGCAACTTCGTCCCCGCCCCCAACTACGCCAAGCAGGTCCTGCAGCGGGCCGAGCCCACCCAGGAGCCCCTGCTGGCCGTGCTGGAGCGGGAGCTGCTCCGGCTCACCGGCATCCAGGTCCCGCGCGAGGCCTGGCAGCTCGACCAGGTCCCCGACCACCTGAAGATCACCTTCCGGGTGCTCGACGGCCGCAAGCACAAGCTCGCCGAGAGCAAGGACCTGGCCGAGCTCAAGCGGAGACTGGCCCCCAAGCTCCGCCAGACCCTCTCCAAAGCCGCGGGCATGGAGCGCACGGGCCTGACCGACTGGAGCCTCGGCGAGCTGCCGAAGACCTTCGAGCAGCGCAGGATGAAGGCCTACCCGGCGCTGGCCGACGAGGGCTCCAGCGTGGCCGTGCGCATGTTCGAGACCGAGGCGGAGCAGCGCCGCGCCATGTGGGAGGGCACCCGGCGGCTGCTGCTGCTCGGCATCCCCTCCCCGGCCAAGTGGGTCCTCGGCCGCCTGGGAAACCAGGCCAAGCTGACGCTGAGCCGCAGCCCGCACGCCGGCGCCACCGCGCTGTTCGACGACTGCATCGCCTGCGCCGCCGACAAGCTGATGGCCGAGCACGGCGGGCCGGTCTGGGACGAGGCGGCGTTCGCCGCCCTGCGCGACAAGGTCAGGGCCGACCTGTTCGACACCACCGCCGAGGTGGTCTCCCGGGTGGAGGGCATCCTGGCGGTCTGGCACGCCGTCTCCGGCCGCCTGGCCGAGGCCCGCTCCACCCCGGCGGTGGAGGACGTCCGCGACCAGGTGGCGAACCTGGTCTACCCCGGCTTCGTCACCGACACCGGGTACGGCCGGCTGCCCGACCTGCTCCGCTACCTGAAGGCGGCGGAGCGGCGCCTGGACAAGCTCCCCGAGGATCCGTACCGCGACGAGCAGCGGATGCACCAGGTCCACGACGTCGAGGACGACTACCACGACCTGGTGGAGAAGCTCCCGCCCGCGCGCCGCGGGGACGAGGAGGTCCGCAGGATCCGCTGGATGATCGAGGAGTTGCGGGTCAGCTACTTCGCGCAGGCCCTCGGCACGCCGTACTCCATCTCCGACAAGCGCATCCGCAAGGCGATGGAGGGCATCGACCTGGGGGTGTCCTTCCAGCGTTAGCCGAGCACCGGGGTACCCCCGCCGGACCCGGCTTCGCCGCTCTGGAGAACCGGCGCGTCCTGACCGGTGATTTCAGGACGAACCGATCCCGGTCGTCCATAAATCGCTGGCGCGGCATCCGGCCGCGATGGATGATCTGCAGGGGCGGGGACCTCCGTGAGCCCTCTCCTCCTGATCGAGAGGAAGGTGCGATGACCGCCGCCGAGTCCATGCCTTCCGGGGCGCCTTCCGGGGCGCCTTCCGGGTCCCGGGCCGAGGTCCAGGCGGCGGCAGGGAGGTTGCGCGGCGGCTGGGAAGAAGGTGTGGCGGTCTTCCGCGGCATCCCGTTCGCCGAACCTCCGGTCGGCGACCTGCGCTTCGCCCCGCCGCGACCGGTTCGAGGCTGGAGCGGGGTGCGGGAGGCCCTCTCGTACGGCCCGCCGCCCCCGCAAGGCGGGCATTTCGGTATGAACGCGCTGTCGCAGGACGTGGCGGGTGACGACTGGCTGACGCTCAACGTCTGGTCGCCCGAACCCGGCCCGCGCGCGGGACTGCCGGTGATGGTGTGGATCCACGGCGGCGCCTACGGGATCGGCATGTCCGGCCTCCCCGAGTACGACGGTGGCCGGCTCGCGCGGGACGGCGGCGTCGTCGTGGTGACGTTCAACTACCGCGTAGGCATCGAGGGCTTCGCGCAGCTCGAGGGGGCTCCCGCCAACCGCGGTCTGCTCGATCAGGTCGCCGCTCTCGAGTGGGTGCGCGACAACATCCGGGCCTTCGGCGGTGATCCCGACCGGGTCACGGTTTTCGGCCAGTCGGCGGGCGGAGGATCGGTCGCCGCACTGCTGGCGATGGACCGTGCGGCCGGGCTTTTTCGCCGGGCCGTCGTGCAGAGTGCGCAGGGCACGTTCTTCTCGCCGGAGCTCGCCGCGGACATCGCCGCCGCGTGCGCCGCCGAGCTGGGGTCGCGGCCCACGGTGGCCGACCTGTCCGGTGCCGCTCCCCGCCGGCTGTCCGCCGCCGCTGACGCGGTCGGCGCCAAGATGGACCAGTGGGCGCAACGCTGGGGGCTGCCCGCGCACAGAACGATCCCCTTCTCGCCCGTGGTCGACGGCGAGGTCCTGGCCGTCACACCCTGGCGGGCGCTGGACGACGGCGCCGGCCGCGACCTCGAACTGCTCGTCGGCCACACCCGCGACGAGCAGCGCCTGTTCACCGCCATCAGCGGTCTGCTCGGCGAGGTGAGCGAGGAGCAGGCGGCGAACGCCCTCCACCTCTTCGCGCCCGGTCCGGACGGCGCGCGCCGCTACCGCGAGGCCTTCCCTGCGGCGGGCCCGGAGGAGCTGTACGAACTGGTCCATTCCGACTGGCTGTTCCGTATGCCGTCGCTCCACCTCGCCGAGGCCCAGACGGCTGCCGGCGGCCGTACGCACGTCTACGAGCTGGACTGGTCGGCCCCGGGGATGGGCGGCGTCTTCGGCGCCTGCCACGGCCTCGACGTACCACTCGTCTTCGGCAACCTGGACCGCGGCCGGCCTGCCATGCTGATCGGTGAGGCACCTTTCCCCGAGGCGGAGGCCCTGTCCGCCCGGATGCGCGCGGCGTGGGCTTCGTTCGCCGCCCACGGTGACCCCGGCTGGCCCGCGTACGACACCGGTCGACGCCTCGTCCAGCGCTTCGACACCCGGCCGGTCGTCACCGCCTACCCGGAAGAGCCCTCCCGCCGGATCTGGCGGAGCCACACCTTCCCCGTGCTGCCGCTGATCAGCGGGTAGCGTCGATCGGCCCGGCCGGTCGCCGCCGCCCCCTCGACGGCGACCGGCCGGGCCGGACGGGCCGGACCCGTAGGCGCGGACGACCGCCTGGCTCCGGTCGCGCGGACGCGGCTCCGGTCGCGCGCCCGGAGCCGCCGGGACCGTCCCTACGACCGCTCGACGTACTCGCGCAGGTGGACCGCCGTCAGCGACGTGCCGGTGCTCACGAGTTCGGCGGGGGTGCCGGAGAAGACCACCTGGCCGCCGTCGTGACCGGCGCCCGGACCGATGTCGATGACCCAGTCGGCGTGCGCCATCACCGCCTGGTGGTGCTCGATGACGATGACCGTGTTGCCGTCGTCGACCAGCCGGTCCAGCAGGCCCAGCAGGTGGTCGACGTCGGCCAGGTGCAGGCCGGTCGTCGGCTCGTCCAGGACGTACGTGGTGCCGTTCCTGGCCATGTTGACGGCCAGCTTCAGGCGCTGCCGCTCGCCTCCGGACAGGGTGGTGAGCGGCTGGCCCAGACCCAGATAGCCCAGGCCCACCGCCGACAGGCGGTCGAGGATGACCCGCGCGGGGCCGGTGGTGAAGAACTCGGCCGCCTCGGCGACCGGCATCTCCAGCACCTCGCTGATGTTCTTGCCGCGCAGGGTGTACGACAGCACCTCGGAGGTGAACCGCCTGCCCTCGCACTCCTCGCACACCGTCGCCACCCCGGCCATCATCGCCAGGTCGGTGTAGATGAGGCCGATGCCCTTGCAGGCCGGGCAGGCGCCCTCGGAGTTCGCGCTGAACAGGGCCGGCTTGACGTTGTTGGCCTTGGCGAAGGCCGTGCGGATCGGGTCGAGCAGGCCGGTGTAGGTCGCCGGGTTGCTCCGGCGCGAGCCGCGGATCGGCGACTGGTCGGCCACCACCACGCCCTCCCGGCCGGAGACGTAGCCGTGGATGAGCGAGCTCTTGCCGGACCCGGCGACGCCGGTGACCACGGTCAGCACGCCGAGCGGGACGTCGACGTCGACGTCGCGCAGGTTGTGCAGGGTGGCGCCCCTGATCTGCAGGTGCCCGGCAGGTCGGCGGAAGGTCTCGCGCAGCCCGACCCGGTGGTCGAGGTAGCGGCCGGTCAGGGTGCCGGACGCGCGCAGTCCCGCCAGGTCGCCGGCGTAGCAGAGGCGGCCGCCCGCGCGCGGCGCCGGGGCCGAGGTCGACCACGTGGTCGGCGATGGCGATCATCTCCGGTTTGTGCTCCACGACGAGCACGGTGTTGCCCTTGTCGCGCAGCTGGAGCAGCAGGCCGTTCATCCGCTGGATGTCGTGCGGGTGCAGCCCGGCGGTGGGCTCGTCGAAGACGTAGGTGACATCGGTCAGGCTCGAGTTGAGGTGCCGGACCATCTTCACCCGCTGGGCCTCGCCGCCGGAGAGCGTGCCGGACTCCCGGTCCAGGCTCAGGTAGCCCAGGCCGATCTCCACCAGCGAGTCCAGCGTCGACCGCAGGCCCTCCAGGACCGGCTTGATGGCGGGGTCGCCGATCTTCCGGACGAACTCGGCCAGGTCGCTGATCTGCATCGCCGAGCAGTCGGCGATGCTGAGCCCTTCGACCTTCGCCGAGCGCGCCGCCTCGTTCAGGCGTGTGCCGTCGCAGTCGGTGCAGTGGACGAGCTTGACCGTCCGGTCGGCGAACGCCCGCGCCTGGCCCTTCATCGACTCGCGGTCCTTGCCCAGGTACTGCCGGCGGATCTTGGGGACCAGTCCTTCGTAGGTGAAGTTGTTGGCGCCGAGCTTGACCTTGATCGGTGGCTTGTGCAGGAAGTCCTCCCACTGGGCCGGCGTGTAGTCGCGCAGCTTGACGTCCGGGTCGAACCCGTACGCCACGATGATCTGCCAGGGCCAGGTGTCGACGCCGTAGCCGGGCGCCCTGATCGCGCCCTCGTTGAGCGACAGGTCGCGGTCGACCAGCTCGTCGACGTCGATGTCGGTGATCATGCCGAGCCCCTCGCAGGCCGGGCACATGCCCTGCGGGGTGTTGAAGCTGAAGGCGTAGGCCGGGCCGACGTGCGGGACGCCGATCCGGCTGAACACGATCCGCAGCATCGTGTAGGTGTCGGTGGCGGTGCCCACGGTCGAGCGGGCGTTGGCGCCCATCCGCTCCTGGTCGACGATGATCGCCGCGCTCAGGTTGCGCAGCGCGTCCACGTCGGGCCGGTTGAGGCTCGGCATGAAGCCCTGGATGAACGCCGTGTAGGTCTCGTTGATCAGCCGCCGGGACTCGGCGGCGATGGTGTCGAAGACGAGGGAGGACTTGCCGGAGCCGGAGACCCCGGTGAAGACGGTGAGCCGCCGCTTGGGGATGTCGAGGGAGACGCCGGTGAGATTGTTCTCCCGGGCGCCACGGACCTGGATGAGGTCGTGGCTGTCCGCGGCGAGGTGAGAGGTCAGGTCTGACGCGTTACCGCTGTTGCCGACAGTCATGCATTCAAGTCTCTCATTCACCTTTCGGTGAAGACTTTCCTTTGAATCCCACGGATATCCCCAGGAGCCGGATGAACGACTTTAAACGCGCCGGTCACCCGGGTGACCGGGCACCCGGGTGCCCGGGTACCCGGGTGACCGGGTGACCGGCGGGTTCCGCCGCGGCCGCCACCCCCCGGACCGGGGCCGGGCCGTCCTCATTAGGATGCGGTGGGCCCGTCCGAAGGGCCATCGAAGGGCCACCGAAGGGAAGGGCGCCGTGATCCGGACGCTGGTGTTCGACGTCGGGGAGACGCTGATCGACGAGACGCGGATCTGGTCGCGCTGGGCGGACCGGCTCGGCGTCACCCGGTTCACCATGCTCGGCGTGCTGGGCGGCATGGCGGCCCTCGATCGCTCCTTCACCGAGGCCTTCGAACTGCTGCGGCCCGGTTTCGACCTGGAGGCCGAGCAGGAGGCCTGGAAGCGGGAGGACCCCGCCGGGCTCCGGGTGAACTTCGACGCGGCCGACCTCTATCCGGACGTACGGCCCGGCCTGGCCGCACTGCGCGATCTCGGCTACGAGCTGATCATCGCGGGGAATCAGCCGCCGCAGGCCTACGACGCGCTGATCGCGATGGACCTGCCGGTGGACGCCGTGCACACCTCCGACGGCTGGGGGGTGTCCAAGCCCGATCCCGCGTTCTTCGCCGAGGTCGTCGCGGTCTCCGGCCGGGAGCCCGCGGAGATCCTCTACGTGGGCGACCGGATCGACAACGACGTCCGTCCGGCGCGGAGGGCGGGCATGCGCACCGCGCTGATCCGCCGCGGTCCCTGGGGCCACCTGCACGCCGCCCGCCCGGAGGCGGCCGAGGCCGACCACGTAGTCGACGGCTTCGCCGACCTGGTGGCGGCCATGGCCGCGGACCCGCCGCGCTGACGGGCATGGCAGGGCCGGGACGCCGGACCCGAGGCCGTGCCTGGGCCGCACCCGGGCGCACGGAGCACCGGGACCGGCTCAGCGGTACGGCTCGATGCGGATCGCGCGCTCCTCGGCCGACAGGTCGCCGCCGTCGCGGCCGACGTCGGTGGCGTACGCCTGGGCGACCTCGTGCGGCCCGGCTCCCTCGTCGGGCGCGACCAGCCGGCTCCGGTCGCGCGGTGTCCGCGGATGGTCCGGGGCTCGCGCCGGAGACGCTCGTCCAGGCTGTCGCGGTGCCGGGGGTCGTCCTCGACGATCCGGTGGTTGAGGCCCAGGTCGCTGGTCGCCTGCTCGACTTCGAGCGCCTGTTCGTCGCTCATCCCGAAACGGTCCGGGGGTGATTGGCTCATACCGGGGCACTACCCCCTAAAAGGGGTAAGAACCGCAGGTCGTCTCCTACTCCCGGCGCCGCGGTCAGAGACCGGCGGCGGCTCCGATGACGGAGCGCGGATCGGCCGCCCCCGCCAGCACCCCGGAGGGCAGCACGTCGATCAGGTGGGCGTGGCCGAACGCCGAGCCGTACGGCAGCGCCGCGACCGGGTGCCCGCGCCGCGCCAGGCCCTCGCCCCACGGGCCGCCCTCCTCCACCTCGACCACGACCTCGTCGGGGGCGTTCCAAGTGTCGAAGCCGGTGCCGCCGGTGCCCAGCCGCCAGCGCGGGGCGGCCACGGCCTCGCCGGGCTCCCTGCCGTGCAGGAGCAGACGGGTCAGGAGCTGGAGCATGATCTGCGGCTGCCCGTCGCCGCCCATGGTGCCGCCGACCGAGCGCAGCGACCCGTCGGGCCGGGTGACCAGCGCCGGGAGCAGCGTGTGCGGGGGGCGCCGTCCGGGACCGTACTCGGCGGGATGGCCCGGGACGAGGGAGAAGCCGATGCCCCGGTTGTGCAGGTTGATGCCGGTCCGGGGCTCGAAGAGCAGGCTGCCGAACCCGGCGGCGTTGGACTGGATCAGCGAGACGCCCATGCCGTCGCCGTCCACCGCGCACAGGTAGGTGGTGTCGCCGGGCGCGGCCAGGCCGCGCAGCTCGGCCCGCCGGTCCCGGCGGACCATCGCCCGGCGTTCGGCGGCCGACGCCAGGACGCGTCGACGCGGGCGCCGTCGAACAGCAGCTCCGGCCGGTCGTGCCCGGCGACCCGGGAGGCCTCGACGAGCAGGTGCGCCCAGAGCGGGTCGGTGGGATCGGCGGGCAGGTCGAGGCCCTCGGCGACGGCGAGCGCGAGCAGCAGCAGATAGCCCTGCGAGTTGGGCGGCATCGTCCACACGTCGTGGCCGAAGACGCGCGTGCGCAGCGGCTCGACCCACTCCGCGCCCGGCCGGCGAGGTCGTCCTCGGTGTACTCCCCGGCGCCGAGGGCGAGCAGCCCCTCACCGAACTCGCCGAGGTAGAACCCGTCCCGGCCGCCGGTCAGCGCCTTCAGCGCCCGAGCCACCCCCGGCCGCCGGACGAGGTCGCCGGCCGAGCGGGCCGAGGCGAAGTCCTCGCAGAGCGGGCCGACCGTCACCAGGCCGGGCACCAGCAGCGGCGAGGCGGGGAAGCCGCCCTCGGCGTACCCGATCGCGGGGGCGAGCACCTCTGCCAGCGGCAGCCTGCCGTACCGGCCGTGCAGGGCCAGCCAGCCGTCCGCGCAGCCGGGCACCGGAGCGGACCGGACGTCGTGGTGGAACGGCATGCGCTCGTGCCCCTCGGCGCGCAGGCGCTCGGGATCGGCGCCCGATCCGGCCCGCCCGGAGGCGTTGAGCGCCGCGGGGACCGGGGACCCGTCGTGCACGAGCGCGAACAGGTCTCCGCCCAGCCCGCACATGTGCGGCGCGGTGACCGCCAGCACGGCGTTCGCCGCGACGGCCGCGTCGGCCGCCGACCCTCCCCGCTCCAGCATCGCGATCCCGGCCCCCGACGCCAGGTGATCGACCGTGCAGACCATTGCGGACCGTGCGTATCGGGTGTTGCGCATGTCTCAGAGCGTACGGCCGAGCCCTTCCGCTCCCGACACCGGGAACGGCTTCCCGCCGGACACCGGGAACGGCTTCCTCCGCCGGGCGGGTGACGCCCTTCCGGCCCGCCGGGAGGCGTTCGTCCCGGTCCGGGCGGCCCCTGCCGGGGACGCCCGCAGGTCCGGAGCCGCGGGGTCAGTCGGAGCGGACCTCCAGGCCGAGCAGGCCGGCGATCGTGACCGCCTGGCGGACGTCGATCACCGCGTCCTTCAGCTTGACGGTGAGCGGGTCCACCGACGACAGGTCGCTCCCGCGCAGGTCGCAGCGGGACAGGTCGGCACTGTGCAGCCAGGCGCCGGACAGGTCGACCCGCTGGAGCGCGGCGCCCTCGCACCGCGCGCCGGTCAGGTCGGCCTCGCGCATCCGCACGTCGGTGAAGGAGACGCCGCCGAGGGCCGCGCCCGGGAGCCCGGCGAACGACCAGTCCCCTCCGGTGACCTTCAGCAGGTCGAAGGTGCAGTCGCTGAACACGCTGCCCACGAACTTGCACGCGGTGAAGGTGGCGTCGAAGAACGTGCACCGGGTGAAGGTGCAGTTCAGAAAGGCCGTCTCGGTGTGGACGGAGGCGTTGAAGCGCACGTCGCGGAAGGAGCACTCGGAGAAGACGGCCCCCTGGCTGGTGGCCTCGGTCATGTCCACGTCGATGAAGGCGACCTGTTCGTGGATCTGGCCCGACAGGTCCTCGCTGTCCCAGTCCGCGGATCGGACGGTGGTGCGGGTCTCGGGCGCGGGCACGCCGCCCTTGCGTTCAGCCATGCCGGAATCCAAGCAGACGGGTGCGACGGAAACCGCGGCCCCTCGGGATCCCCCGGCGGCGGACGGGCTCTCCGCTGCTTCCTTCGGTTCGTCCGCCGTCCGCCGTCCGCCGTCCGCCGTCCGCCGTCCGCCGTCCGCCGTCCGCCGGACGGGCTCCGCCCTCACCCGCCGGCCGTCACCCCTGGGAGGCGATCTGGATCAGGTTGCCGCAGGTGTCGTCGAACACGGCCGTGGTCACCGGCCCCATCTCCACGGGCTCCTGAGTGAACCGCACGCCGAGCCCCCGGAGCCGGTCGAACTCCTTGTGCACGTCGTCCACGGCGAACGAGGTGAAGGGGATGCCGTCGGCGACGAGCGCCTCCTTGAACGGCCGGACGGCGGGGTGCTCACTGGGTTCGAGCAGCAGCTCCACGCCGTCCGGGGCCTCGGGGGAGACCACGGTCAGCCAACGGTGCTCGCCGAGCGGGACCTCGGTCTTCTTCACGAAGCCGAGCACCTCGGTGTAGAAGCGCAGGGCGGTGTCCTGGTCGTCGACGAAGACGCTGGCCAGGTTGATTCTCATGGGTCCTCCTGGGAGTCGGTGCCGAGCCACCGGTCGGCGAGGTGCCGCAGCGGCCGGGTGTCGAGGTGGTGGAACTTGTAGCGGCCTTCCCTCCGCGTCTCGATCAGGCCCGCGGCCTCGAGCACGTCGAGGTGCTGCGAGATCGCCTGACGCGACGAGGCGAGCCGGTGCCTGGCGGCCAGCCGCGCGCAGATCTCGAACAGGGTCTGCCCGTTCCGCTCGGCCAGCTCGTCGAGGATCTTCCTGCGCGTGGGATCGGCCAGGGCCTTGAAGATGTCGCCCACGGCCCCGAGTATAGGCAAGTCACTGCTTGCATATCAATGGCGGGGCCGTACCGGGCGCGGAAAGAGCGGTGCCGCGGTGTGCGGGCCGGCCATCCGCGGCGCCGCCCGCCCGGAACGGCTCAGCCCGGGACGGCTCGGTTCGGGACGGCTCAGCCCAGCATCACACCGAGGAACAGCGCCGCCAGCGCGGACAGGCCGCTGAGCGCGCCGAACGCCGCCAGGGCGCCCCGCGTCTTCGCGCGGGCGTGCAGGAAGGCGGCGACGCCGGAGACGACCACGACGGCCACCTTCACCTCCAGGGTGCGCCGGTAGGCGGGGTCGTCGCCGATCCCGTCCAGCAGGTTCCACACGCCGGTGGCGAGCAGGATCGCGTAGGCGGGCCAGGCCACCCGGTCGAACGCGCGGGCGGCGGCCTTGGTCACCCCCTCGCCGGTCGCGCGCAGCGCCGGGACGAGGAAGGCGAGGGTCAGCTGGCCGCCGACCCAGACGGTGGCGGCCAGCACGTGGAGGAAGACACGCAGCGTGTCCAGCGATACGGAGAGCACGTGGACACCGTAGTGTCCGCGTCTCCCGGCCCCGGTGCGGGGGCGTCTCCCAGTCTTGGTCCCGGTCCCGGTCCCGGTGCGGGGCCGGGACCTGGACCGGCGGACGTCCGGAGGCCGGGGAGGGCGGTGCGGACCGACGGGACCGCCGGGGTCTAAAGGCCCAGGTCCCGGCCGATGATCTCGCGCATGATCTCGTTGGAGCCAGCCCAGATGCGGGTCACCCGGGCGTCCATCCAGGCGCGGGCGACACGGTACTCCTTCATGTAGCCGTATCCGCCGTACAGCTGCACGCAGGCGTCCAGGACCTCGCCCTGCACCTCGGAGGTCCACATCTTGGCCTTGGCGGCGTCGACCGCGCCCAGCTCCCCCTCGGTGTGGGCCGCGACGCACCGGTCCACGAAGGACTGGGAGACCTCGACCTTGGTGACCAGGTCGGCCAGGACGAACTTGTTGTGCTGGAAGGATCCGATGGCCTGGCCGAACGCCTTGCGCTCCTTGACGTAGGCCAGGGTCTCGGCGAGCACCGCCGCCGCGTGCGCGAGGTTCGCCACCGCCGAGCCGAGGCGCTCCTGCGGGAGCCGCTCCATCATCGCGATGAAGCCGCGATCGACCTCGCCGATCACGTTCTCGGCGGGGACGCGCACGTTCTCGAAGAACAGCTCGGCGGTGTCGGCCTCCGGCTGGCCCACCTTGTCGAGCTTGCGGCCCCGGGTGAAGCCCTCCATCCCGTCTCGACCGCGAACAGGGTGATGCCCCTGGCCTTCTTCTCCGGGCTGGTGCGGGCGGCCACCACGACCAGGTCCGCGCAGTAGCCGTTGGTGATGAAGGTCTTGGACCCGTTGAGGATCCAGTCGGAGCCGTCGCGGACCGCGGTGGTGCGCAGCGCGGCCAGGTCGGAGCCGCCGCTCGGCTCGCTCATGCCGATCGCGGTGATCATCTCGCCGGAGCAGAAGCGCGGCAGCCAGCGCTTCTTCTGCTCCTCGGTGGTCAGCTCCACCAGGTACGGCGCGACCACGTCGTAGTGGATGCCGAAGCTGGAGGACAAGGCCGCACCGGCCGCGGACAGCTCCTCGCCCAGCACGGCGTTGAAGCGGTAGTCCCCGGCCGCGCTCCCGCCGTACTCCTCCGGGACCTCGAGGCCCAGGAAGCCCTGCCGCCCGGCCTCCAGCCAGACCTCGCGGTCGATCAGCCGGTTCTCGATGAACTCCTCGGCGCGCGGCGTGACCGAGCGGGCGATGAACTCCCGGACCGACTCGCGGAACGCGTCGTGGTCGGGACCGTAAACAGTTCGCTTCATGGAATGTCAGTATACCGACCGGTAGGTATGTCCCCGGAGCCGGGACCGGCCGCCCGCCTCCGCCGGCTCGTGCGGGTTCCCGATGATTACCGCCATCCGCCCTCGGCGTTCACCGGACGGCCATATGCCCATGTATAGACTCGCCGTGATGAACGACTTCACGCGATGGATCGATCTTGAAGGTGCCGTCAACGTACGCGACCTCGGCGGCCTCGCCACCGCGGACGGCGGGACCACGCGCTTCGGCCGGATCTACCGGTCGGACAACCTGCAGGGACTGACCGGGCGCGACGTCGAGCGGCTCGTCGCCGAGCTGAAGCTCCGCCACGTCATCGACCTGCGCTCCGGCCCGGAGGTGTTCATGGAGGGCCCGGGCCCGCTCACCCGCGTCCCCGAGGTGAGCATCCACCACCTCACGCTCTTCGCCGAGGGCGGCAGGCACACCGACGCCGAGGCCGACACCGTCGACGTCGACCGCGTGCTGCCCTGGCAGGAGCGGGTGGAGGAGGAGAAGCTGGCCGAGCTGCGGGTGACCGGCTTCTACTACGGCTACCTGCGCGAGCGTCCCGACTCGGTGCTGGCCGCCCTGCGCGCCATGGCCCACGACGACGGCGCCGCGATCGTCCACTGCGCCGCCGGCAAGGACCGCACGGGCGTCGTCTGCGCCCTGGCTCTGGAGGTCGCCGGGGTCACCCGCGAGGCCATCGTCGCCGACTACACCGCCACCGGCGACCGCATCGAGGCCATCATGGACCGCCTGCGCGCCAGCAGCACCTACCGCGACGACCTCGACTCCCGCCCGGTCGACGACCACCGGCCCCGGGAGCAGTACATCGAGCAGTTCCTCGGCGTGCTGGACGACCGCTTCGGCGGCCCCATGGAGTGGCTCGCCTCCGAGGGATGGACCGACGACGACACCCGGGCCCTGCGGTCCCGCCTGCGCGACTAGGAACGGCTCCCGGACGGCCGGGGCCGCTCTACCGCGGGCCGGCGCGTCGCGCGGCGGGCTTCCGGGACGCCTGCGCCGCCTTCGCCCGCCGCCTGCTCGCCTCGAGCGAGGACGGGGGTGGGGGCGGAGACGCGGACGGGGAGACCCGGGCGGTCAGAGCGTGACGACCGCGCCCTCGGCGGCGGAGCGGCGGGCCGCCTCCAGCACGGTGAGGGCCGCCACGACCTCCTCCGGGTCGACCGGCGGCGGGGCGTCCTCGCGCAGGGCGGAGACCACGGACCGGTAGAAGCCCAGGTAGTCGCCCGGCTCGGTGCGGATCCGGCGGCCGGCCTCGTCGGTGCCCAGCATGCCCCAGCGCTCCTCGGGGTCGTCGACGAAGCCGGGGGAGTCGGGCGTCAGGCCCGCGCGCAGCCGGTCCTCCTGGACGTCGAGGCCGTGCTTGACGAAGCCTGCCCGCGAGCCCAGCACCCGGAAGCGGGGGCCGAGCTGCGAGGCCACCGCGCTGGCCCACAGGTGGGAGCGGGCGCCGCTCGCGTGGGTGAGGGCGAGGAAGGTGTCGTCGTCGGAGGCGACCCCGTCGCGGCGGACGTCGGCCTCGGCGTAGACGGACGTCACCGGGCCGAGCAGGCGCAGCGCCTGGTCGACCAGGTGGCTGCCCAGGTCGTACAGGAGGCCGCCGACCTCCTCGGCGCCGCCGAGCTCGCGCCAGCCGCCCTTCGGGACGGGCCGCCAGCGTTCGAACCGGGACTCCAGCCGGTGCACCGTGCCGAGCTCGCCGGAGGCGGCCAGCCGCTCGATCGTCAGGAAGTCGCCGTCCCAGCGCCGGTTCTGGAACACCGTCAGCATCCGGCCGCGCTCCCGTGCCAGGTCGATCAGGCCGCGGGCCTGGCGGGCGGTGGCGGACAGCGGCTTGTCCACGACCACCGGCAGCCCCGCCTTGAGGGCGGCCTCGGTCAGCGGGACGTGGGTGCGGTTGGGGGAGGCGACCACGATCAGGTCGGTCGAGTCCCACAGCTCGGCGGCGTCGGGGACGACGCGCGCGCCGTACCGGGCGGACGCCTCGGCGGCGCGCTCCGGGTTCCCCGTCACCACCGCGGACAGCCGCAGGCCGGGCGTGGCCGCGATCAGCGGGGCGTGGAAGAACGCGCCCGCCACGCCGTACCCGATGAGGCCGACGCGCAGGTCAGTCATTGCGGCGCTCCTCGCGCTCGGCGAGGAAGGCCTCGAACTGGGCGGCGAGTTCGTCCCCGGTGGGCATCTCGGCGGGCTCGGCGATGAGGTTCTCCCGCTCGGCGCCGGCCGCGAACGCGTCGTACTGCTGCTCCAGCCCGGCGATCGCGGTGGACAGCTCCTCCGAGGCCTCGATCTGCTCGGCGATCTCGGAGGTGGTCTGCTCGGCGGAGGCGCGCAGGCCCTCCAGCGGGAACACCAGGCCGGTGCCCCGGGTGACCTCCTCCAGCGCGGCCAGCGCGGCCGTGGGGTATTCGGCCTGGGCGAGGTAGTGGGGGACGTGCACGGCGTAGCCGAGGGCGTCGTGACCGGCCTCACCGAGCCGGAACTCGATCAGGGCCGCCACGCTGCCGGGGACCTGGACCTTGCCGAAGGCGCTGGTCCGGCCGGCGATGAGCTCGGGGCGGCTGGCGTGGGCGGTGACGCCCAGGGGGCGGGTGTGCGGGACGGCCATCGGGATGCCGTGCGCGGTCACCAGCCTGCCGACGCCCAGGCGGGTGGCGAGCTCGCCGAGGGCGGCGGCGAACAGCTCCCACTCGCGGTCCGGCTCGGGGCCGGTGAGCAGCAGGAAGGGGGTCCCGGTCGAGTCATGGGCGAGGCGCAGAGCGATCTCGGGGACCTCGACGCCCGTCCACCGGTCGGTGTCGAACGTCATGATCGGGCGCCGGGAGCGGTAGTCGAGCAGCCGGTCCACGTCGAAGGTCGCGATGACCCGATGCTCCAGCTCGGCCAGCAGGTGACCCAGGGCGAGCCGACCGGCCCCGCCCGCGTCCACGAACCCGTCGAAGTGGTAGAGGAGCACCGGATCGGTCAGCTCAGGGACGTCCTCACTGAGCCGGTAGAGATCCGTCGGGTCGAACACCGTTTCCAGCCTTTCGTCGATCGTCTCTTGAGGAGAACCCGCGGGGTGCCCGGCGCATTCCGCGGTCTGCGTGACTCTCGGTGACCCGGCGATCCCTGGCACCTTACCGGGGGCGACGGCGCCCGTGCGGAACGGCCCGGAGGCCGCGACGGCGCTCGGCGCGGGCGCGGCCGGGGAGCCGCAGGGCCGGGCGGGAGGACTACGGAGCGTTGAGGAAGAGGACTATCTGCAATGATTGGGGCATTAAGGTCCAACACTTAATACCCCATCATTCAATGACGTATAGGAAAACTTGTGCATGTCAGCCATGCTGGGGAAGGTGGGAACCACATCTGCGCATCGATCCGATCAGCAATCCCTCCGGGTTCCGCCACTGCCGTGTCCCTTCCCCAGTGAGATCAACCCCTGCGTCGAAGAGGTGGACGAGGAGAGCCACGCCTGGCTCGCCGCCTCACGCATGCTCGAGGGGGAGGACGTGCTGGAGCACTTCCGGCGGTCCCGGATCGGCCGGCTGGCCGCCCGCACCAACCCGCTGGTGCCGCGTGACAGCCTCCGCCTGATCAACGACTGGTACAACTGGCTGTTCGCCTTCGACGACGCCTTCTGCGAGTCGGAGACGATGGGCCACCGGGCGGCCGCGCTCGTGCGGGCGCTCCCCCCGCTCCTGGAGGTCCTGGACGAGCGGCGCGAACCCGCGGCCGGCGACCCCTTCGGTGCCGCCCTGCTGGAGCTGCAGCGCAGGATCGCCGAAGCCGGCACCCCGGCGCAGCTGGAACGCTGGCGGACCACCGTCCGCGAGTACCTGTTCGCCCAGGTGTGGGAGGCGGCAACCGCGAGGCGGACCTGATCCCCACCCCCGAGGACTACGTCCTGATGCGCCGCATCACCGGCGCGACCTACACCTGCTTCGCGCTGATCGACGTCGCCGGCGGGTACCGTCTCGAATCCGAGGAATGGTCCCATCCGGATATCCGTACGCTCAGTGACCTCGCGTGCGACCTCATCGGCTGGGACAACGACCTGCTCTCCTACGCCAAGGAGCGCGGGCGGGACGCGGCCCGGCACAACCTGGTCACCGTCCTGCGCTTCCACCGGACGGGATCGCTCCAGAAGGCGCTGGACGAGGTGGCCGCGATGCACGGCGCCGCCGTGGAGAGCTTCGTCGAGACCCGCTCGTCCGTGCGGCGGTGGGCGTCGCAGCCCGTGCTCAGGTACGTGCGGGGACTGGAGCACTGGGTCCGCGGGCACATCGACTTCTCCCTCGGCAGCGCCCGCTACGTCCAGGCCTGGCCGGAGGGGACGAACTGGCCGGCGCCGGACTGAACCGCCCTTCGAGCCGCTCTTCCGCGCCCGCCGGCCGGACGGTCCCGGCGCGGGACCCGGGTCACAGGTCCGGGACGGGGCCGGAGTCCTCGCCGGACTCGCCGATCGCGAGCTCGATCAACTCCTCGAGGGTGAGCCGCTTGCCCGCGGCGAACGCCGCCTCGTGGGCCTGGTCCCCGAGGAGCTTGCGGCACTCCTTGATGCACCGGTCGTGCTCGGCGTTGAAGAAGGGCGAGTTCATCTGGGGCATGCCGAAGGAGCGCCAGTTCTGCTGGCCCGCGCCGAGCAGCCGGGCCGCCAGGTCGGCCTGCCCTTGGTCGAGGACCAGCCGGGCGACGACCTCGATCACCAGGCCGATGCCGAGCACGTCGTGGAAGTAGCGCTTGAGGCGGAGCGACTCACGGGCGTTGCGCAGCGCCTCGGCGGAGCGGCCCATCGCCTGCTGGGCCATCGCCATGGCGTACATCGCATAGGAGCGCAGCCAGAGCTCGCCGCGCTGGGTGCACACCGCGATGCAGTCCTGCAGGAGGACCTCGGCCTCCGCCGGCTCGTTCTGCATCGTCAGCACCAGCGACAGCTCGACGATCGAGGGGAGCAGGCCGGGGTTGAGCTCCCGCCCCGTCTTGTGGAACTCGATCGCCACCCCGAGCAGGGCGCTGGCCTTCTGCAGGTCGTTCTGGAGCACGGCCGCGGTGCCGAGCATCTTGGTCGCCAGGATGACCGCGCCCGAGTCGCCGACCCGGACCGCGTCCGAGCTGCACCGCTCGGCGGCCTCGACGGCGCCCGTGGTGTTGCCCTGGCCGCTGTGGACGTAGGAGAGCACCCACAGGGCCTTGCAGCGCACGGAGCTCGGCTGCGTGACCAGCTCCAGGGCCTTCTCCAGGTAGAGCCTGCCCTCACGGGCCAGCCCGCAGGCCACCCACATGAACCAGAGCGACGACAGCAGCCGCAGACCGGCCTCCGCCTCACCCGGCGTGCGCAGGCAGTAGTCGAGCGCCACCCGGATGTTGTCGTGCTCGTGCCGCATCCGGACGAACCAGTAGACCTGCCGGGCCCCCGACCACGCCTCCTCGCCGCGCATGGCGAGCTGCAGGTAGTAGTCCCGGTGCCGCTCCTGGATCCGCTGCTTCTCGCCCAGCTTGTCCAGCCACTCCTCGCCGTAGCTGCGCAGGGTGTCGATCAGCCGGTAGCGGTGCCCGGAGGGGGTGCCCTCGCTCAGCAGGATGGACTTCTCCACGAGGCTGGAGACGAGGTCGGTGATGTCCTCCCCGGGCAGGCTGTCCCCGGCGCAGACGTAGCGGGCGGCCTCCAGCTCGAAGTCCCCGGCGAAGACCGACAGCCGCGCCCAGAGCAGCCGCTCGGCGGGCTCGCACAGCTCGTGGCTCCACCCGATCGCGGCGCGCAGCGTCTGGTGCCGGGGCAGCGCCGTACGGCTGGCGCCGGCCAGCAGGCTGAACCGGTCGGCCAGCAGCGCGAGGATCTGCTCCACTGACAGCGCCCGCAGGCGGACCGCGGCCAGTTCGATCGCCAGGGGGATGCCGTCCAGGCGGCGGCAGAGCTCGGAGACCGGCTCGATGCTGCGCTCGTCGAGCTCGAAGGAGGGCACGACCGCGCTCGCCCGCGCGGAGAACAGCTGGACGGACTCGTTGGTGAAGGCGTTCTCCCCCGGGATGTCGCCGGGGACCGCCAGGGGCGGGACGGAGAGGGTGTACTCGCCCTGCGCGTTCAGCGACTGGCGGCTGGTGGCCAGGATCCGCAGCCGCGGCGAGGTCTTCAGCAGGTCCTCGAAGAGCTTGGCGCAGGCGTCGACGAGGTGCTCGCAGGTGTCGATGATCAGCAGGATCTCGCGGTCGCCCACCCACTCGGAGAGCGTCTCGTCGGCGGAGCGGGACGACTGGTCGGCGATGCCCAGCGCCGAGGTGATCGTGTGCCGGACCATGCCCGCGTCCTGCAGCCTGGCCAGGTCGGCGAACCACACGCCGTCGGAGAACTGGTTGCGCACCATGTGCGCGATGCGCAGCGCGGTGCGGGACTTGCCGACGCCGCCGATGCCGGTCAGGGTGACCAGCCGCGTCTCGGGCTCCTGGAGCCGCTGCCTGAGGGTCGCCAGCAACCGGGTGCGCCCGACGAAGTTGGTGAGCTCGTTCGGGAGATTGCCGTCTCGCCGCCATCCAGCTGTTGGCGTTGCCATGGCCGCCTCACGGGGGGTAGCTGACACCTGCCCTGGCATCGTACCGCCTGGGTCGTTGGCTGTCCTTTGCGCGGAAACCACGGTGGAAGGGTGCGAACTATTGGGTATTTTCACTGAACGTGGCCGCGTTATCACTATGATCGGTGCATGCCCCTCTACATGACCGCCCCGTACCGCGCCGTGGCGTGCTCTCGCGGGCCGCGCGCCGCCGGACGGGCAATGGGCCGGGCGGGGGAGGCTGATGGCTGAGCTGCGGGTGTTGACCGCGACCGCGCCGTGCACCGGCCTGCGCGCGGTCGCCGAAGCCTGCGGCGAGCCGGTCGGGCAGCGGGAGCTGGCCCGCCGGGTCGGCCATCTCACCGCGCTGATCCAGTCCATGGCCGCCTGCGTGGTGACCGCGCACTGGAACGGAGAGGATCTGGACCGGCTGGCCTCCGGCCGGAGCGCCGACGGGCGCACGCTGCCGTCCAAAGGGTGGATGGCGCTGCGCCGCCTGGGCTGGGCCGCGGCCGCCCGGACGGGGTGGTGGTGGACCGTGTCAGTGAGCAGGCCGCGCTGCTGCGGGTGCAACTCCCGCTGACCGCCGCCCCGGCCGGCCGCAAGGACTGGGCCTGGCACGCGATGGCGTTCACCCTGCCGCCCACCGTCGCGGCGGAGGCGGTGCTGTGCGCGCCGACGCTGCGCCTGGCCGCCCACCGGGTGTGCCTGGACCTGCCGCACCGCGCCCTCGTCCCGAAGACATCTCCGGCCGGGCACACCGTCGGGCTGGGGTTGGACTGGGGGGTCAACACGCTGCTGGCCGGCGCGCTGGCCCACCTCGCCACCACCCCCACCGGTACCCGTACCGTTTCCGATGGGCGGATGCTGCGCTACGACGCCACCGCGATCTCGGCCAAGCTGCACCGGCTGCGCCAGGTCCGTGAGCGCGTCGCGGCCCGCCTTAATGCCTACGCCGCCCTGCTGGACGGCTGGCCGCCCCCGACGCCCCGGCCACCCGAGCAGACGAGTGGGTGGCAGGTCGGGCCAAGAGCGGGCCGACCCCGAAACGCCCACCCGCCGCTGTCCGCAAGACTTCCCGCCGCGTGCCCGACCGGCGCGCGGTCCCCGCCCCACCTTCCGGTGGCCAGTGTCCGGCGGGGCAGGAACCCCAGAGCCGCCCCCGTCCGGGGACGGCCTCAGGTCCTGCATGCGGTCTCCTGAACCCCCGGCACGATCGGACCGGCTTCCACCGCGTCCGCGCCAGCCCCGTCCTCGCCCTTGGCGACTTCGGAGCGGGTGAGGACCGGCCACGCCAGGCCCGGAACGCCTGATTTACTCGGGCAAACTCAGGAAACCAGAGACGCTTTGCTACCGGAGAAATCGCCCGCCGCGGCGCTCTGGATAGCATGGGCCCGTGACAGAGCATCATCCAGACGATCTGCGCCCGGTCGACCTCTCGGAGGACGGCCCGGCCATCCTGCCCGACCAGACCTCCGACGACACCGATCTGGGGTGGGGCGAGTGGCGTGAGTCCGGCGGCAACGACGACCGGCTGCTGGAGGATCGCCCGCCGCACTGGTGAGCGCGTCCCGCCAGTGGGGTCGAGGGTTCGGGGACCCCGGGCCCGGAGCCCCGCGCAGCCGCCGGAGCGCCGCATGACGCGGCACAGACTTCGGCCCGGGGAGCGCGTCAGGCGACGATGTCCCTGCGCCGGAAGCGGCGGAAGGCGAAGGCGGTCAGCACGACCGCGTAGGTCACCGACACGGCCACGCCCTTGACCATGCCGCCGAAGTCGGGCTCCGGCGCCAGGGCGTCCAGCCAGGCGGTGTTCCAGAACGTCGGGAGGAACTCCCGGAGCGAGCCGAGCGCGTCCACCGCCTGCAGGATGGTGCTCACGATCACCAGGCCGACCGCGCCGCCGACCGCGCCCAGCGGAGAGTCGGTGCCGACCGAGAGCAGGAAGGCCAGCGCCGCCACGACCAGCTGGCTGACCAGCACGTAGCCGACCACGACCCCGAACCTCGGCAGCACGTCCAGCGCGGCGATCGTCTCGCCCGTGCCGGGCACCCGGACGTCGTTCCAGCCGAAGGCCAGCGTCCCGGCGAGCAGCGCCATCACCGGCAGGCAGACCACCGCCGCCGCCGAGTAGCCCAGCGCGACGATCAGCTTCTGGCGCAGCAGCCGGTCCCGGGGGATCGGGGCGGCCAGCAGGTAGCGCAGCGAGGACCAGCCCGCCTCGCTGGCCACCGTGTCGCCGCAGAACACCGCCACCGCCACGGCCAGCAGGAAGCCCGCCGACACCGAGAGGGAGAACGCGGCGAAGTTCAGGCCGCCCTCGGTCGCCAGGTCGGAGATGCGCAGGGACGACCCCCCGGGACCGCCCGACCTGACGCCGATCTTGAACGCGATCACCAGCACCCAGGGCAGCGCCAGCAGCAACCCGAACATCACCATCGTCCGGCGCCGCCTGAACTGGCGGACGATCTCCACCGCCAGCGGCAGCGTGCGCCCCGGCGCGTAGCCCCGCGCCGAACCGTCGTCGTTCACGCCCCGCGCGCCGCTCTCCGCACCTGTGCCCGCACCTGTGCCCGCACCTGTGCCCGCGCCGGTGCTCCCGGCGGTGAGCGCCGTGCCGGCGCCGCCCGCGTCCTTCATGACTTCTCCCCGATCAGGTCCAGGAACACGTCCTCCAGGCGGGTGCCCGACCCGCCGGGCCCGCCGGCCGGCACGCGGTCGCTCAGCAGGTCGCTCACCGGGCCGGCCGTGACGAGCCGGCCGCGGTGCATGACCACCACGTGGCTGCACGTCTGCTCCACCTCGGCGAGCAGGTGGCTGGAGACGATGACGGTACGGCCCCGCGCCGCGTAGCGGATCAGGACCTCGCGCATCTCGCGGATCTGGGGCGGGTCCAGGCCGTTGGTGGGCTCGTCGAGCACGAGCAGGTCGGGCAGGCCGAGCATGGCCTGGGCGATGGCCAGGCGCTGGCGCATGCCCTGGGAGTAGGTCCGCACGGCGCGCTCCAGGGCGGAGCCGAGCCCGGCGATCTCCAGGGCCTCCTGAAGGTGGGCGTCGGCGGTGGGGCGGCCGGTCGCCTTCCAGTAGAGCTCCAGGTTCGCCCGGCCCGACAGGTGCGGCAGGAATCCGGCGCCCTCGACGAACGAGCCCAGCCGGGACAGGACCGGCGCACCGGGCACGACCCGGTGGCCGAAGATCCTGATCTCGCCCGCGTCGGGGTGGATCAGGCCCATCATCATGCGCATCGTGGTGGTCTTGCCCGCGCCGTTGGGGCCGAGCAGCCCGAGCACCTGGCCCTGCTCGACGGTGAACGACAGGTCGTCCACCGCCGGCTCGCCGTTGCGGTAGGCCTTGGTCAGCCCCTCGATCCGCAGCGGCACCGCGTCCAGATCGGGGACGTGCTCGCGGGCGGGGCGGCGGCGGCCGGTGAGGATCAGCGCCGCCGCGGCGGCCAGCGCGGCCAGCGGCAGGGCCCAGGTCCACCAGGCGGGGCCGGTGGCCGGGGTGCGCAGCGCGGCGTGCACGGGCACGGTCAGCTCAGGGGAGGCCAGGGCGACGGTGTAGACGGCCGGGGCCGCGGGGGTGCTGTAGCCGAGGTCGGTCGTGGTGAGGGCGACGCGGAGCCGGTGCCCGGCCTCGAAGCGGTGGTCGACGGCGGGCAGGGCGACCGTGGCCTCGGCCGTGTCGTTCCCGGAGCCGCCCCCGGGGACGGTGATCCGCACCGGGGCGACGAGCCCTTCGGGCAGGATCGGCGCGGAGGCGCCGCCGTTCACGTCGTACAGCTTGGCGAACAGCGTCACGTCCCGCCCGGCGCCGGCCTCCTCGGCCTCCTCCGTGCCCTCAGCCCTCTCCGCGTTCCCGGTCTCGCCGGTATCGCCGGTCTTCCCGGCGTCGCCGCCGGAGACGATCCCGACCCGGACCCGGACGGTGGAGCTCCCGGTGACCTGGAGCGGGGCGGCCAGGGGCGCGGACTCGAAGACCGCGCTCTGGCCCGCCATGTCCATCGACACGCTCAGGTTGCCGGAGCCGGTCAGGCCGCCGAAGCCGGGGACGGCCGAGATCGAGGCGGGGGAGCCGCCGGGCGGGTTGGCCACCGGCTGCTCGGGGCCGGACAGGGGCACGGCGGCCGTGGAGGTGCCGGACAGGCCCGGGTAGGCGCCGGCGGTGGCGTGCAGCTGCACCGGGCGGCGGGTG
>NZ_CDRNDK010000036.1:0-28319 GCF_977012225.1 Planomonospora algeriensis
CGCCGGGAGCGGCTCGGGATGGCCGGGCGCGGAGGCGCTGGACGGCCTGGACCCGGACGCGGCCGTGGCGGCGGTCACGGCCAGGCTCGCCGAGCGGACGGCCGCCGTGCTGGGCTTCGAGCGGGACCGGCTCCGGGAGGACACGGCACTGACCGAGGCGGGGCTCGATTCGCTGGCGGCGACCCGGGTGCGCGGCGCGGTCGAGCTCGACTTCGGGGTGACGGTCCCGGCGGCCCTGCTGCTGAACGGGGCGACGCTCGGTGACGTCGCCGCGGCCGTGGCCGCGGAGCTCGGCGTGCGCGTCGGGGCGGTGCGGGCCGATCCCGCACGGCACGCCGAGGACGCGGAGGACGAGGGGGACGAGGGGGATGAGGGGAACGAAGGGGACGCGAGGGCCGCGCGGGACGCGGAGGAGGCCGCGCGGGACGTCGTCCGGCCGCTCAACCCGGCGGCCCGAGCCTGCCTGGCGGGGGAGAGCGGGACGGGGACGCCGCTGTTCCTGGCGCACGCGGCGGGCGGCACCACGGAGGTCTACGCGCGGCTGGTGGAGCTGCTGGGCGCCGATCGGGTGGTGTTCGGGCTGGAGCGGCTGGACGGGCGGGGGGGTGGCGGAGCGGGCGGAGCGCTACGTGGAGGAGATCAGGAAGGTGCGGCCGGAGGGGCCGTACCTGCTGGGCGGCTGGTCGTTCGGCGGGGTCCTGGCCTTCGAGATCGCGCGGCGGCTCGGCCCGCGGGACGTGGAGCTGGTGGCGATGATCGACTCCGGCCTGCCGGACGAGACCTCCCCTCGGGAGCGGACCCGGATCACCGCCCGCCGGTACGCCGACTTCGCCGCCTACCTGCACGAGACGTACGGTGTGGCCGTCGAACTCGGCTACGAGGAGCTGGCGGTCCTGGACGAGGACGGGCAGCTCGCGCTCACCGAGGCGCGCGTCGCCGCCTCCGGGGTGGCCGACCTGCTGGGCGAGGCGATCCTGCGCCACCAGGTCACCTCGCACGCCGACACCCGGGCGCTGGAGGCCTACCGGCCGGGCGTCTACACCGGCCGCGTGATCCTCTACCGCTCCACCGAGCCGACCCCCTGGGCGGTCCACGACGTCCGGTACGTCCACGACGGCGACCCCGCCCGGGGCTTCGGCCCCTACAGCCCGGCCCTGGAGGTCGTCACCGTCCCGGGCTCGCACCACCTCGACCTGCTCGACCCGCCCCACGTCGACGTCATCGCCGCTCACCTCGCCAACCACGCTGGAGGCCAGCCATGACCCTCGCCCAGGCCGTCGTCGACGGCGCCGGCCCCGAAGAGCTCGCCCGCCTGGAGGTCCCCTCCTCCTTCCGGGCGGCCCACACCCGCAAGGACCAGGTCGGCGTGTTCGGCCGGGTCCCGCACGGCACCGACGGCGTGGACAAGGACATCACGAAGTCCGTCCACGTCGGCGAGGTGCCGATGCCCGAGCTCGCCCCCGACGAGGTGCTGGTCGCCGTCATGGCGAGCGCGATCAACTTCAACACCGTGTGGACGGCCATGTTCGAGCCGATCCCCACCTTCGCCTTCCTGGAGCGGTTCGGCCGCACCGACCCCCGGCACGACCAGGACTTCCACGTGCTCGGCTCGGACGCCTCCGGGGTCGTCGTCCGGATGGGCGCGGCCGTACGGCACTGGCGGATCGGCGACCGGGTCGTCGTCTCGCCCGCCTACGTCGACGCGCAGGACCCGATCACCCACGCCGACTCGATGCTCGGCGAGGACCTGCGGGCCTGGGGGTTCGAGACCAACTACGGCGGGCTGGCCGAGTTCGCCGTGGTCAAGGCCACCCAGCTGCTGCCCAAGCCCCGGCACCTGAGCTGGGAGGAGGCCGCCTGCAACATGCTGTGCGCCTCCACCGCCTACCGGATGCTGGTCAGCCCGCGCGGCGCCCGCATGAAGCAGGGCGACGTGGTGCTCGTCTGGGGCGCCGCCGGCGGGCTCGGCGCGTACGGCGTGCAGCTGGTGCGCAACGGCGGCGGCATCCCGGTCGGCGTGGTCGGCTCGGAGGAGAAGGCCGACCTGCTGCGCAGGCTGGGCTGCGAGCACATCGTGGACCGCTCGCAGTTCGAGCACCTCGACGACGAGAAGGCCTGGCGGGCCTTCGGCGCGGAGATCCGCCGCCAGGCGGGCGAGGACCCGCACATCGTCTTCGAGCACACCGGCCGGGACACCTTCGGCGCGTCCGTCTACGTGGCCCGGCGCGGCGGCTCCGTCGTCACCTGCGGCTCCTCCAGCGGGTACGCGCACTCCTACGACAACCGGCACCTGTGGATGAAGCTGAAGAGCATCATCGGCTCGCACGGCGCGAACTACCAGGAGTGCCACGAGGTCAACCGGCTGCTCTCGCTGGGCATGCTGCAGCCGACGCTGTCTGCGGTCTACCCGCTGGCGCGGACCGGCGAGGCGGCCCGCGCCGTGCAGCTCAACCGGCACGTCGGCAAGGTCGGCGTGCTGGGACTGGCCCCCGCCGAGGACCTCGGGATCGAGGACCACGCGCTCCGGGAGCGCATCGGCGAGGGCCGGATCAGGACCTTCCGGAGCTGACGGGCCGGTGCGGAGCCGGACGCGCCGACCGGGTCGGCGGGATCGGCGGGCGGGCCGGGCGCGCAGGTCAGGCCGGGCGGGAGCCGACCGCCTGCCGGGCGCGCAGGACGATCTCCAGCTCGAAGCGGACGTCGGGGTCGGAGAGCTGGTCGCCGTAGAGCTCCTCCAGCTGCCGCAGCCGGTAGCGCACGGTCTGCGGGTGCACGTGGAGCCGGGCGGCGACCTCGCCGGCGCCCCGGCCGTGCCGCAGCCACGCCAGCAGCGTCTCGGCCAGCCGGTCCTGCTGGCTGGGGCGCAGGTGGGCCAGGGGCGCGAGCCGTACCTCGGCGAGGGCGTCGACCAGCTCCTCGTCCCGGAACACGACGAGGGTGGCCATGTGGTCGGAGCAGCGGAGCAGGCCGCGCTTGCCGGAGAGCACGCCGCGCCTGCCCAGCTCCAGCGTCTCCCGGGCCCAGCGGAGCGAGGTGGCGGCGGCGGACAGCGGTACGGCGGGGCCGATCGCGGCCTTCCAGCCGCGCAGCCCGGTCTCCAGGGTCTGCGCCCGGCCGGGTCCGCCGGGGTCCGGGACGATCAGGCACGGGTCGGGCCGGTCGAGCCCGGCCAGCACGTCCGGGGGGGAGCGAGGGCGGGCGGTAGCCGCCGCACTGCTCGTCCAGGGCGACCCCGGCGACCGTCCTGGGCAGCCGCCAGCCGGCGGCCTTGGCCAGGTCCGCGATGGCGTCGGGGGAGGCCGGGGGCCGGCTGAGCAGCAGGTTCAGCAGGCGGTGGCGGCGGCGCTCCATCTCCCCGGCCGCGCGCGCCCGGGCCTCGCCGAAGCCCTCGGCGGCGGCGTCGGCGAGCTGGTCGAGGTAGACGAAGATGGCCTCGCCCAGGTCGTACAGCTGCTGCGGGGTGAGCCCGAGGTCCTCGGCCTGCTCGGTCAGGCGCCGCCAGGCCACCCGGGCGCCCAGGCGCATCGCGGTCTGCAGCGGGTCGAGGTTGCGGCCCTCGTTGGCCTCGCCGCGCCCGATCGTGCGGAACACGTCGGCCTCCAGCGGCCTGCTGGGGTTCTCGATCCGGTCCACGAACTGGCGCAGCGCCTCGTCCACGGCCAGCCGTACGATCTTGACGTAGGTCTCGTCGGCAGGCCGGGAGTATTCGGGGATGCGCAGGACGATCTCGTCGATCACCTGCTCGGCGATCCGGGACAGGCCCGGCCGGAGCAGCCTGGCCACCGCGGACGGGGTGGAGCCCCAGAGCCTCTGGTCGGACACCGCGTCGTCCGGCCCGCCGCGGCCGCCCAGTCCCCGGACCGCGATCCTCGTGTGTTCCTTCGTCGCCACAGACCCTCCCGTCGGAGTGCGCCTCATGTTCTGACGTGATAACACTTGGCAGTAAGCAAACGCTTGTTAGCGTCGCAGGCGCAACACCTGGCGCATCCGGCGGGAGGGATTGAGACCTATCCGAGATAGGCGGCGAACTCGTCCAGGGAGATGAGCCCGTCGCCGTCCTCGTCCATCCTGGAGATCGCCGCGGCGGCGGCCTCGGGGGTGAGGGGCTGGCCGAGCACCTCCATCAGACGCGCCAGTTCGGTGGCCGAGATCAGGCCGTCGCCGTCGACGTCGACCATGTTGAACGTCAGCGCGTAGTCGTTGGCCATGGGTGGATCCGCCTTCCGGATGCGGAGGAATCAGACGGCATGCACATTAGCGGCACGGGCCCGGAATCCCGGAGGGTCTCCCGGGACCCGGGCCCGTGCGGACGTCAAGCCGACCGCCCCGGGACCCGGGCCCGTGTGGACCTCAGACGACCACCGGGACCCGGGCCCGTGCGGATCTCAGACGACCGCCCCGGAGCCCTCCCGGGGACGGGCGGGCCGCTTCAGCTTGGGCTGCGGCGGCGGGGCCGGGTTGCGCTTCTCGAACCGGATCGCCAGCGGCACCGCGACGAACGCCGACGACAGGGTGCCGACGATGACGCCGATCAGCAGCGCCACCGCGAAGTCGGTGAGCGAGGAGCCGCCGAGCACCGCCAGCGCGGCCAGGATGAAGATCGCGCCCAGACCGGTGTTCACCGTACGCGGCACGGTCTGCAGGATCGCGGTGTTGGCCACCGCGGCGAACGACTCCTTGCGCCGCTCCCCCCACAGCTCGCGGACCCGGTCGAAGACCACGACCTTGTCGTTGACCGAGTAGCCGATCACGGTCAGCATGGCCGCCAGGAACACCCCGTCGATCGGCTTGTTCAGCCACGCGAACGCGCCGACCACGACCGACGCGTCGACGGCCAGGGTCAGCACGGCCGCCAGGCCGAAGGTCCAGCGGAACCGGAAGGCCAGGTAGGCCAGCTGCGCGGCGAGCGCCACGGCCAGTGCGATCAGCGCGTTGCGGCGCAGCTCCGCGCCCATGCTCGGGCCGATGAGCTCGTCGCGGACCTTGTTCACCTGTCCGGCCCCGCGCTCCAGCGACGCCTCGATCCGGTTCACCTCGGCGTTGCCGATCTGACCGGTCCGCACGGAGATGTCCTTGCCGGAGGTCTGCACCACGGCGCTGGGGAACCCGGCGTCGGCGACCAGTTCGCGCGCGGTGTCGGCGGTGATCGTCTGAGTGGTGGAGTACTCGACGATCCGGCCGCCGGTGAACTCCACGCCGTAGTTCAGCCCGCGCACCGCGAGCCCGGCCAGCGCCGCGACCGCCACCACGGCGGCGACCACCAGGTAGGCCACGTGGCGGCGCATCAGGTCGGGGCCGTGCTCGTTCAGCCACGTGCGGAGCCGCCCGATCCCGGCGATGCCGGTGATCGCCGGCCGGGAGGCGACGGCCCGGCGGTTGACCGCCCACTGGGCGATGACCCGGGTGATGACCATCGCGGTGACCATGGAGGCGATCACACCGATGGAGAGCGTCACCCCGAAGCCGCGCACCGGCCCGGAGGCCAGGAAGAACAGCAGCCCGGCGGCGAGCAGCGTGGTGATGTTGGAGTCGGCCACCGCGCTCCAGGCGTTGCGGAAGCCCTTCTCCAGCGCCTGCCGGAGCCTCGTCCCGCCGCCGGCCGCCGCGGCCTCCCGCCGCTCTCCCGCCTGCTTGGCGGCCGCGGACCCGGTCCCGGGCCGCGACCGGGCGGCGTACTCCTCCCTGGCCCGTTCGAAGACCAGCACGTTGGCGTCCACCGCCATGCCGATCGCGAGCACGAAGCCCGCCAGGCCGGGCAGCGTGAGGGTCGCGCCGAGCGCCACCAGCGCCGCGTAGGAGATCAATCCGTAGCAGGCCAGCGCGAAGGCGGCGACGAGCCCCACCAGCCGGTAGGTGATGACGATGAACAGCGCGGTGAGCGCGACGCCGATGACGGCGGCCTGCGCGCTGGCGGCGATCGCGGCGGCGCCGAGGGTCGGGCCGACGGTCCGCTGCTCGACGGTCACGACCGGGACCGGGAGCGAACCGCCCTCGATCAGCACGGCCAGCTCCTTGGCCTCCTCGGTGGTGAAGGAGCCGGTGATCTGGGTGGAGTTGCCCGGCAGGCCCACGTTGCAGGCCACGTCCTCGTTCACCTGGGGCGAGACGAGCACCTTGCCGTCGAGCACGATGGCGACCCGCCGCTTGGGGTCGCCGGAGGGGTTGCAGGCCGCCTCGCCGGTCAGCTTCGGCCAGGCCTGGGCGCCCTTGCCGCGGAAGTCGATGGTGACGAACCAGCCGCCGCCCGACTGCGGGTCGATGCCGGCCTCGGCGGCGCCGACGTCGTCACCGCTGAGCCGGGCCGGGCCGATGAGGATCTTCCCGCCGTCCTCGTCGGCGATGAGCTGCTCGCCCGCACCGGGCTTGGTGTTCGCGTCGGCCACGCCGATGACGGGGTGGATGGTCAGCTGGGCGGTCTTGCCGATGACGTCGGCGGCCTTGCTCGGGTCCAGCACGCCGGGCAGCTCGACGATGATGCGCTGCTCACCGGACCGGGCGAGCGTCGGCTCCGACACGCCCAGCGCGTCGACGCGGCGGCGGAGCACCTCCAGGGTGCGGTCGGTGGTCTCGGAGTCGGCCTTGACGGTCGGGGAGTCCCTGGTCTCCAGGACGATCTGGGTCCCGCCGCGCAGGTCGAGGCCGAGGGTCGGGCGCATGGTCAGGGCTACGTAGAGCGATGCGGCGATCACGGCGAACGCCGCTATCGCGCGTATCAGTGGAGCACGCGACATGGAAGCCTCCACAGGCTCGGAAAAGGGAAGGGAGCGGTCCCGCGTACGACCGGACGCCCCGGCGCGGACCCGCGGAACCCCGCCGGGTACGGCGGAGCACCCGGAAGACGGATCCGGAGACCGGGTCCGGAGGGTTCCGGACGCCGGGCCCGGCGGAGAACCCGGAAGACGGGTCCGGAGAGAGCTCCGGAAGACGGGTCCGGGGGGACGTCGGTCGACGGGTACGGCGGAGCACCCCGGAACGCGGGAACGCGGGGTGCCTCAGCCGCCTGTGGAGGGAGGCGCGCGGCCGGACCTGACGAGCAGGGCCGCGAGCGGGCGGGCGTCGTCGCCGCGGACCGGACGCGCGGCCCGGCAGGGAGAGGACGGCGGACCCAGGAGGACCGCGGCGGGGCCGCGGCCGGATGGCCGCCGCCCGCGCCGGTCCCGGTGAACGCCTGGGCGGACGCGAGATGGCGCTCGCCCAGCGGGGCCTGACGGGAGAAGGGATGGTGGTCGCCGGGGGCCTTGACGACGGTCGACCGGTGCTGCGCGCCGTACGACAGGGCGGCGGGCGCGTTCAGCCCGCCGGAGACGAACAGCGGGAGCAGGAGGGCGAGCAGCCAGCCGAAGGGCGCACCGCACCTTCGCTGCCGCATGACGCCCTCCGGCGGATCGGGACCACCTCGTGTGATCCCACCCACCATAACCGGTCACCGCCGCGCCGGCCGGGACGCTCCGGCCCGACGGGTCGCGGTGGGTCGCGATGCCACCGCAGCCTCATAAAAGCCCCACGGGAGGGTAGTGCGCCCGCATGCGACTGACCTACACCGGAGACCTGTGGTGGAAGAACGCCGTGGTCTACTGCCTGGACGTCGAGACCTACAAGGACGGCAACGGCGACGGCATCGGCGACTTCCGGGGCCTGACCCAGCAGATCGACCACCTCGACCGCCTCGGGGTGACCTGCATCTGGCTGATGCCGTTCTTCCCCACGCCCGGCCGCGACGACGGCTACGACATCACCGACTTCTACTCCGTGGACCCCCGGCTGGGCACCCTGGGCGACTTCGTGGAGTTCATGCGGACCGCCAGGGACCGGGGCATCCGGGTCATCGCCGACCTGGTCGTCAACCACACCTCCGACGAGCACCCGTGGTTCAAGGAGTCGCGGTCCAGCCGGGACTCGGCCAAGCGCGACTGGTACGTCTGGCGGGACGAGCCGGAGCCCTTCGACCCGAAGGCCGTCGTCTTCCCGGACGAGGAGGACAGCCTCTGGGAGCTCGACGAGGGGACCGGGCAGTACTACTACCACAGCTTCTACCGGTTCCAGCCGGACCTGAACACCGCCAACCCCGAGGTCCGCGACGAGATCGCGCGCATCCTCGGCTTCTGGATGGAGCTCGGGCTGTCCGGCTTCCGGGTCGACGCGGTGCCGTTCCTGATCGAGGGCATCGACGGCGGCCCGCACGAGTTCCTCGCCGACCTGCGCGCCTTCATGAACCGGCGGGACGGCACCTCGATCCTGCTGGGCGAGGTCAACCTGCCCTACCCGGAGCTGATGGAGTACTTCGGCGACGGCAACGGCGACGAGGTCACCATGTGCTTCGACTTCGTCGCCATGCAGCGCTTCCACCTGTCGATGGCCCGCGAGAACCCGAAGGCGCTGGCCGAGGCGCTGCGCGAGCGGCCCCAGGCGCCCGACGACTCCCAGTGGGCGATGTTCATGCGCAACCACGACGAGCTGACCCTGGACAAGCTCACCGAGGCCGAGAAGCACGAGGTCTTCGACGCCTTCGGGCCCGACAAGGACATGCAGCTCTTCGACCGGGGACTGCGCCGTCGCGTGCCGCCGATGCTCGGCGGCGACCTGAGCCGCCTCAAGCTGGCCTACAGCGTGCTGTTCTCTCTGCCGGGCACCCCGGTGCTCTTCTACGGCGAGGAGATCGGGCTGGGCGAGAACCTCCGGGCCAAGGGGCGCATGGCCGTACGGGTGCCCATGCAGTGGGCGCCGAGCGGCGGTTTCTCGCGGGGCGAGGTGCGCACCCCGGTGCCGCCGGTGACCGGCGAGTTCGGCCCGCGCCACGTCAACGTCGAGGCCCAGCGCCGCGACCCCGACTCCCTGCTGCGCTGGGTGACGATGCTGATCGAGCGCTACCGGGAGTGCCCGGAGCTGGCCTGGGGCGACTACGACGTGCTGGACGCCGGGGACGAGGCCGTGCTGGCCCACCGGGCCGACGCCGAGGGCGGCACCGTGGTCGCGGTGCACAACTTCGCCGACCGCGAGGCGCGGGTGGAACTGGTCCTGGAGGGCCTCGGTGACCCGTGCGTCCTGGTCGACCTGCTGGTGGACGGGACGCTGGAAGTCGGGCCCGGCGGGCGGGTGGGCTTCACCATGGGCCCGTACGGCTGCCGCTGGTTCCGGGTGGCCGAGCCCGAGGAGCTCCCGGAGGACGCCTCGGCCAAGGGCCACTGACGGCCCGCCACCGCTCCCGCCCGGTCGCAGCGCTCCGACCGACCGCCTCGGAGACGCCGCCACCGGGCGCCGACCCGTCGAGCCGTCCTCGATCAGGCGGCGCTGTCCAGAGATTTCTCGCTGACCGGCAGGCGCAGGGTCCGGTCACCGAAATCGACCACCAGGTCGAGGCGTGCGCCGAGTGCCTCGACGTAGCGGGCGATGACCTCGATGGAGGTGACCTCGCCGTGTTCGATCTGGGAGACGCGGGCGACACTCACCTCCATGGCCGCCGCAACGTCCTTCTGCCCTAGACCGAGCTGCTTGCGTGCCTCGGCCAGCTGATGGCCTCTCGCCTCGGCGAGCAGTCGTCGCGCCCCCGCCTCGATCTCCGCAGGAGAAACGCCGGCCGCGTGTAGCTGCCGCTCCAGGTCTTCCCAGTCCCCCGGGGTCCTCTTCGGCACGTTCACTCCTCGCTGTCGCTGATGTAGTCGATGTAGAGCTGGATCGCCAGGGGGATGTTCTCCTTGTACCACCGATCCCAGTCTCCCGCCTTGTCCCCGCCCAGCAACAGCAGAGCAGCCCGGGTGGGATCGAACGCGAAGATGATTCTGATCTCTGTCCGGCCTCGTGATCCTGGACGCAACTCCTTCAAATGATGCAGAGCGCTTCCCTTGAGCCGGTCCACGAGCGGCCTTCCCAGCGTCGGCCCTTCCTCTCGCAGGGCGGCAACGGCCTGTGCGACCTGGATCGCGGAATCGAGATCTTCTTTGATCAACATGCTGAACCAGTCGGCGTACTCATCCGTGACCTTCACCATCCAGGCCAAGAGGTCCCCCTAATTCAAGGCTAGCCTTAATTTGTTGGTCAAGCTACTCCTGTAAGGAGTGCGACGCACGGTGATTCCGCAGGTTCTGTGGGTGACCGTCCAGCCGTCCTACTCCCGTCTGGAGATCGGCGTCATCCTGTACGGCGTGCTGGAGGAGTGCGCCGCATCCACCGGAACCGACGACACCGGGGTGATCGGCGCCGTGCTGCGGGCCTACCGGGCCGCCGCGCTCGCCCGCCCCAACCTCTACCGGCTGACCACTTCGGGGACGCTGCCCCGTGAGCGCCTGGCGCCCGGCCTGGAGGAGTGGTCGGGCACCCCGCTCTTCCTCGCCGCCGGCGAGCCGTACCTCGCACAGGCCCTGTGGTCCTTCGCGCACGGCATGGTGATCCTGGAGCTCGACGGCCGCTATCCGGAGGGATCCGACCTGGAGCGCACCTGGGCGGAGGGCGCCCGCGCCTTCGCCGCCCGCCGGATCCCCCGTTGACGTCGCCGACACGGCTGGAAAACGCGTGCCTTTCCAGCCGTGTCGGCCGTCTCGACAGGCCGGCTCGCCGGTTGCGGTGTCCCTCGGGAGCCTGGGATTCTCTCAAGCCCGTATGCTACGGGCCGATATTGTCATCGACCCGGTTCCCCCCAGAGAAGGAAGTTCACCGTGTACAAGGAGTTCGCGATCGAGGCCGTGGTGTGGCTGATCCCCGTGGCCGTGCTCCTCGGCCTGGCCTGGATGATCACGGCGACGGCCTGATCTGGACGGTGCCGCGATCCCGGCGCCGCGATAAGGGGACGACGGGTCCTTGCCGAGACCTCATGGACCTCACGGATCTCTGGACCTCATGATCTCCGCGACGCGGCCGCGTCCCGCCCTCCGGCGGGGCGCGGCCGTTCCGTATCCGGCGGAGCCGGCGTCGGTCACGGGTCCGGCCGACCCCTCCCGCCGCCGGGTGCGGAAGCGATGATCACGCCGCCGCCTCCGTCGCCTCGGGGCGGCCGAGGACCCGCCAGAGCCACACCTGCGTTCCCACCAGCAACGGCGTGAGGACCGCGGCGGCCGGGGTGAGCAGAGCGAGCGTCGCCGGATCGGCGAGGTGCTCCACCAGCGGCAGGCGGGACCCGGCCGCCAGACCGGCCGAGACGATCCCGGCCGAGGTCAGGACGTAGGCGGTGCGCTCGCCCAGCGCGCCGAACGGCCGCCGAGCCCGCTGCCGCGGCCTCCCCGCCTCCCCGTCCGGCGCCTCCCGGGCCTCTTCACGCGGTGTCCCCCCGCGCAGCCGGAGCGCGGCCAGCGCCAGTCCCTGGGCGCAGAACAGCCCGGCGGCGGCGACCACCGCGGCCAGGACCGCCGGCGCGGCTCCCGAGCTCCCCATGAGGACGAAGCCCCAGCTCAGCGCCACCGCCCAGCTCCCGGCGACCACGGCAGCCTCGCACCCGGCCCGCCACGCGGCCCGGTCCACCCGTCCCCGCAGCAGGATCCCCGCGTCCCGCGCCACCCAGCCGAGCAGCAGTACGGTGAATGCCGCGTAGTTCTCCGTGAGGAACTCGCCCTCCAGGACGGGGAAGGCCCCGGCGAAGAAACCGACCGCGACGACCAGCCAGACCTCGTCGGCCAGGAAGAACGGCGTGATCGCACCCAGCACCCGGCCGCGCTCGCCGGGGGAGCGCCCGAGGTACGGCAGGAGCATGCCGATGCCGAAGTCCGCCCCCGAGAGCATGAGGTATCCGGCGGTGAAGAAGGCGAGGAGTGCGATTTCCATCGTGAGGGTCCTTGTCGGGAAGGCGGTCGGCCCGGTTCGGGGAGGCCGGGATCGGCATGCTCACAACAGGGCGGCCGGGATCGGGGCGCCGGGGCCGGGAGGGAGGTCCGCAGTCGTGTCCGGGACGTCGGGGGGGGCCGGCCGGGTCGGGTCCCCGGCGGGCGGCGCGGACGAGCATCCAGACGTTGACCGCGGTCAAGGCCGCGAACAGCGCGGTGAAGGCGATCAGCGAGAACCGGAGCAGGCCGGGCGGCAGGTCGCTCAGCGCCTCCTCGGTGGTCAGCAGGCCGTACACCGCCCACGGCTGGCGGCCGGCCTCGCGGAAGACCCACCCGGCGAGCACGGCCGCGAACGGCAGCGGGACCGACGCGACCAGCAGCACGTGCCAGGCGCGCAGCCCGAGGACCGCGCGGGGGAACAGGGCCAGCACCACGCTGACCAGCGAGACGAGCGCCATCACCGCGAACAGGCCCAGCATCGCGATCCCCGCGCCCCGCACCAGGCCCAGCGGAGGCAGATGGTCGCCGGGTCCGTAGGCCGCCACCGCCTCCGCCCGGAGCCGGGCGACCTCGGCCGCCGTGCCGTCGAAGGCGGCCCCCTTCAGCGGCTGCACGGTCCCGAAGCTCAGCTCACCGAAGGCGAGGACGGCCGCCAGGCCGGGCAGGCCGGTGAACACGCCGATCCGCAGCGAGCGGCGGAAGAACTCCCGCTCGGCGGTCCGGCGGCGCAGGTGGTGGGCGCTCACCCCGGCCAGGAAGAAGGCGGCGGTGACCAGCGAGGCGGCCAGGACGTGCCCGAAGGCGGTGAGCGCCGCCGGGTTGGCCAGCACCGCCGCCGCGTCGGTGAGCCGGAGCGTCCCGCCGGAGAGCTCGGCGCCGACCGGGTTCTGCATGAAGCCGTTGGCCACCAGCACCCAGTAGGCCGAGGCGTAGGCGGTGAGCGTCACCACCCAGAACACCGCCAGGTGCGCCCACCGGTTCAGCCGCCCCCAGCCGAAGACCCACAGTCCCAGGAAGGTGGACTCGACGAAGAACGCGACCAGTGTCTCCATCGCCAGCGACGCCCCGAAGACGTTGCCCGCGAAGTGCGAGAGCCCGTTCCACGCCATCCCGAGCTGGAACTCCATCACCAGCCCGGTGACGATGCCCATCACGTAGTTGACCACGTAGAGCCGGCCCCAGAACCGCGTCATCCGCTCGTGCACGGCGGAACGGGTCAGCGTGGCCCGCGTCTGCATGATCGCGATGAGCGTGGCCAGGCCGAGGGTGAGGGCGACGAACAGGAAGTGCGTCCCCGCGGTGAGGGCGAACTGCAGCCGGGCCAGGTCGAGCGTGTCCATGGCCCCAGCGTCCCGGTGCGGCCCCGCCCGCGCGTCCCCCCGGGGATGACGCCCGCCGTACCCCGGAGGTTGCGGTTCGCCGCCGGTCGCCTACGTCAGTGCTCGGCCAGGACGATCACCGAGTCGCCGGGGCCGAGGCGGACCAGGCGGGACTTGTCGGGGTTGAGGACCACGCCGAAGTGCGGGGCCTCGCCGATCCGGTCGGCCAGGCGGTAGCCGATCGCGGTCTCGCCCCGGCGGACGGCCGACTCGATCACCGTGGCGAAGCTGACCGGCGCGCCGGAGCGGACGTACCGCTCGGCGGGGCGGGGGTAGATCTCCGAGCCGCGCGAGTCGAAGAGGTAGCCGAACACGTCGGCCAGGTGCCGGTTCTCGGTGAGCTGGGCCAGGAGCAGGCCGATCACCGTGTCGCTGATCACGATGTCGTCGGCCCGGGTGACCTCGGCCAGGGCCCGGTTGTTCTCGTCGTGCATCTCGCTGACGATCGAGTAGCGCTCGCCGAGCGAGGTCTGCATGTCGCGCAGCTGGAGCAGGGTCATCAGCGTCCGGGTGTCGGCGTGCCCGGCGTCGTAGCGGTCGTCGGACAGCACGATGACGTGCTGGTAGACGCCCAGCCCCAGCGACTCCAGCGCGTAGCGGTCGGTGGTCTCGCAGTCCTTGACGTTCACCGTGAGGTTGACCAGGCCGTCGACGCCGGCCGCCGCGTCGGGGTGGTCGGAGGCGACGTCCAGGATCGAGCCGGGGGCGGCGTAGCCGTCCAGGCAGCGGACGATCTGGCGGCCCCGGCCGTTCCAGTTGAGCACCAGGGTCCGCTCGGGTCCGGGCACGGGGTGCGCGGTCATCACGATCGCGTCCTCCTGGGCCTTCGGCATGCCGTCCGCCAGGCGGATCATCGAGTCGTCCTGGGCGATCACGATGATCTCGTCCTCGGCCTCGACCACCGTGTCCGCCGGCGGGTTCAGCATGGTCCGGCCGCCGCGGCGCAGCCCGATGACCGTGGCCGCCTGGTAGGCGTGGAGCGCCCTGCCGTACGGCGTGCCCGCCAGATCGGGGTCCGAGCGCAGGTAGATCTCGCCGCCGGCGAAGTCCAGCAGGTCCATGCAGACCACCGACGTGCCCGACTGGCGGGAGGACTGCACGATGAGCCGGGAGGCGGTGTCGTCGGAGTCGACGAGGTGCACGTCGGGGCCGCCGGCGAGCCGGGCCGCGGCCATGTTGGCGGTGTCGGCGATCGCGGCCACCACCGGCGGGTGGTCGCCGGCGCGCTTGTCCAGGGCGAGCAGCGTCTTGATGACGTGCGCGTCGGGGTCGTCGCCCTGCGGGGAGAGCACGACGACCGAGCGGGCGGAGTCGAGGTTCATCAGGTCGAGGTCGGCCGGTTCGACGGGACGCCCGGTCCGGCAGACCACCTTGGTCGTGCCGGTATCGCCCACGTGCGTGCGGAGCGCGTCCTCCATGTCGACCTTGTCGAGGTCGGCGAGGATCGCGATGACGGAGCCGCGCTGGCTCGCGTGCGCCTGGACCAGCTCCCTGACGATCGTGAAGACCTGGTCGGACCAGCCGAGGACGACCGTGTGCCCGCGCTCGATGATCCGCGACCGGCCCTTGCGGAGCTGTTCGAACCGCTCCTTGAGCCCGTTGGCGAGCACGCCGACCAGGGCGCTGACGATGAAGAGCCCGCCCAGCGACGCGACGAACATCAGCGCCACGAACGGTGCGCTCCCGGTGTCGCTGGCCACCTTGCCGGGGCTGAGCGTGCGCATCAGCGTCGCCCAGAGCACGCCCGCCACGCCGTGGTGCTGCTCGGCCTCGACCGGCGTCAGCCAGAGCACGAGCCCGGTGACCACGGCGATCAGCGCCGCGGAGATCGCCGCGAGCCACCCGATCAGCGCCACCGTGCCCCGCGACATGGTGTTGTCGAACCAGTAGCGGACCCGCTCCCGGCGCGTCGGCCTGGACACCGGCATACCTCCCCGTTCGGTGAATCCCGATCAACGATCGCACAAAAAGTACATGTCGCTCAGGTGTTCGCACATCCGGGTCCGCCGGTACGGCATGCGGGCAGGTGGAGGCCTCGACCTCCCCGCCGGGGAGCCGGTGCCCCCCCCCGCCGGGGAGCCGGTGTCCCCCCGCCGGGGACGTCGGCGTTCCCGCAGGGGGAGACGGCGCGGGGCCGGGAGCGCACCGCGTGCGCCCCCGGCCCCGGGAGGGTCGTGCACCGGCCGGACGGCCGGTCGTGCGGTGGTCAGACGCGGAAGCGTCCCACCAGCGCGTTGAGGTGCTCGGAGTTCTGCGCCAGCTCCTCCGACGCCCGCCGCACCTCGCCGATGCTGTTCACCGTCGCGTGCGCGGTGGCGGCGATCTCCTGGACGCTCTGCGCGATGGCGGTCGCGCCGGTGGCGGCCTCGGAGATGTTGTTCGCCATGCTGTCGGTGGTGCTGCTCTGCTCCTCCACCGCACCGGCGATGCTGCCCTGGTGGTCGTTGACCTCGCCGATCACCTCCGCGGTCGTGGAGATCGACGCCACCGCCGCGGCCACGTCCGCCTGGATGGCGGTGATGCGCGCGGTGATGTCCCCGGTGGCCTTGGCGGTCTCCTGGGCCAGGTCCTTGACCTCGGAGGCGACCACGGCGAAGCCCTTGCCGGCGTCCCCGGCGCGGGCCGCCTCGATGGTGGCGTTGAGGGCCAGCAGGTTGGTCTGCTCGGCGATCGAGTTGATCAGCGCCACCACGCTGCTGACGGCCTCGGACGACTCGCCCAGCCGGGTGATGGCGGTGCTGGCCTCGGCGGCCCGGGTCACCGCGGCGTGGCCGGCGGTGCTGGCCTCGGCGGCGCTGCGGGAGATCTCCCGGATCGAGGCGCCCATCTCCTCGCTGGCGGTGGCCACGGTCTGCACGTTGCCGGAGACCTGCTCGGCCGTGGCCGCGGCGCTGGTGGCCTGGGCCGAGGCGTTCTCGGTCAGCTTGCCGATCTCGCCGCTGATCGCCGACAGCTCCTGGGCGGCGGCCGAGGAGGAGGCGGCCGACTCGTTGATCTGGCGGACCAGGCCGGCGATGTTCTCGACGAACCGGTTGAACAGCCGGCCCAGGGTGCCGATCTCGTCGCGGCGGGACTCGTCCACCCGCTGGGTCAGGTCGCCGTCTCCCTCGGCGATGTCACGCAGGCGCCGGGCCAGTTCGTTGACCGGCCGGGTGATGCTGCGCGTCAGGGTCCAGGCCAGGCTGAGCAGCACGACCGCGGCCAGCAGGTTGCCGAACAGCACCACGCCCTTGGTCATCGACGCGGTGGCCTCGGCCTCTTCGGCCCGCACGGTCAGCAGGCTCGCCTCGGCGTCGCGCATCTCGTCCAGGGTGGCGCGGATCTCGTCCATGGTCGCCTTGCCCTTGTTGGACAGCACGACGGCGCTGGCGGCCTCGAAGCCCTTGTCGCGGCGCAGGTCGATGGTCTGCTGCATCTCGGCGAACTTGGCGTCGATCAGCGGGCGCAGGGTCTCGATGTTCTTCTGCTGGGCGGCGTTGTCGGAGGTGAGCTCCGCGGTCTCGTCCAGCAGGTCGCCGACCTTGCCCTTGGCCTCGGTGTAGGGGCCGAGGTAGGACTCCTCGGCGGTGATCAGGTAGCCGCGCTGGCCGGTCTCGGCGTCCTTCAGCGTCGACAGCACTCCGTCGAGCTGGCCGATGACCGTGTGGGTGTGGGCCACCCATTTCTCGTTCTCGACCAGGTCGACCGTGTTGCTGTAGGACACCGCGCCGATGACGCCCATCATGACCAGGGCGGCCACGAACCCGGCGGTCAGCCGGCGGCCGATGGTCCAGTTCCAGCGGGCACCGGCGGCCGTCTTCCCCATCCGGTCAGGCATGTCGTTCATGGCGTGTTCTCTGTTCCTAAGCGCTGAGGTCTCCGTCGATCCATCCATCGGCCGCGGCACGGGATTTCCAAGCTTTCCGCCCGGCGAAGTGTTTCTTTGCCCGGGTGGCGAGTGGAGCCTCCGACGGCCGTCAGATGATCTCGCCGTTCGCGCGCACGACCTGCCGTTGATCCAGTGCCCGGCCGGGCTCGCCAGGAAGCAGACGACCCCGCCGAAGGACTCCTCCGCCGCGTCGAACATCTTCGCGACGGCGCCCTCGTCGGCCACGTCCGCCTGGAACGGAGCGGGCCCGCCTCTCGGAGGGCCCGCCTGCCGCCTGCCTCCTGCCGCCGGTCGGGCGGTCTGCCGGTCAGGCCGTCTGCCGGGCGGCGGCGCGGCCCGCGGTACGGCCGGACAGCAGGCAGCCGCCGAGGAACGTCCCCTCCAGGGCGTTGTAGCCGTGCACCCCTCCGCCGCCGAACCCGGCGACCTCTCCGGCGGCGTACAGGCCGGGGATCGGCTGCCCGTCCCGGTCCAGGGCGCGGGAGTCGAGGTCGGTCTGGATCCCGCCGAGGGTCTTGCGGGTGAGGATGTGCAGTTTCACGCCGATCAGCGGCCCGGCCGCCGGGTCGAGGATGCGGTGCGGGGCGACGGCGCGGCCGAGGCGGTCGCCGACGTAGCGGCGGGCGTTGTGGATGCCCTGGACCTGGACGTCCTTGCCGTAGGGGTTGGCGACCTGCAGGTCGCGGGCCTCGATCTGGGCGCGGACGACCGCGGCGTCGAGCAGCGGCTCGTCGGTGAGCCGGTTCATCCGCTCCACCAGCTCCTCCAGGGTGCCGGCCACCACGAAGTCGGCGCCGTTGCGCTTGAACGCCTCGACGGGGGCGGGCGCGCCCTTGCCGAGGAGGCGGGAGCGCAGGAACGCCTTGCGGTCCTTGGCGGTGATGTCGGGGTTCTGCTCCGAGCCCGAGAGCGCGAACTCCTTCGTGATGATCCGCTGGTTGAGGATGAACCAGGAGTGGTCGTATCCGGCGATGTCCGGGGTGGTGCGCAGGTGCTTCAGCGTGCCCAGCGTGTCGTAGCCGGGCAGGCACGGCTCGGGCAGCCGCCGGCCGAGGGCGTCGAACCAGAGCGACGACGGGCCCGGCAGGATGCGGATGCCGTGGCCGGGCCAGATCGGGTCCCAGTTGTGCAGGCCCTCGGTGTAGTGCCACATGCGGTCGCGGTTGACCAGCCGTACCCCGGCGCTCTCGGCGATGTCGAGCATCCGCCCGTCGACGTAGGCCGGGACGCCGGTGACCATGTGCGCCGGGGGCCGGCCGAGCCGCTCGGGCCAGTGGCGCCGCACGCGGTCGTGGTCGGCGCCGATCCCGCCGGTCGTGACGATCACCGCCTGGGCGCTCAGCTCGAACTCGCCGGCCGCGTCGCGGTTGGAGGCGACCCCGCGGGGGGAGTCGTCGTCGGCCAGCACCGTCCCGCGCACCCCGGTGACCGCGCCGTCGGTCATGACCAGCTCGTCGACCCGGTGCCGGTGGTGGAAGCGGAGCAGCCCGGCCGCGGCGGCCCGGTGCGCGGACAGGACGAACGGCTCGACCACGCCGGTCCCCGTGCCCCAGGCGACGTGGAAGCGGGGCACGGAGTTGCCGTGCCCGCCGGCGCGCAGAGCGCCCCGCTCGGCCCACCCGACGGTCGGCAGGAACGTGATGCCGTGCCCGGCCAGCCAGGACCGCTTCTCCCCGGCGGCGAACTCCACGTAGGCGCGCGCCCACTTGACCGCCCAGGCGTCCTCGTCGTCCAGGCGGTCGAACCCGGCGCTGCCCGTCCAGTCGCTCCACGCCAGCTCGAAGGAGTCCTTGACCCTCAGGCGGCGCTGCTCGGGCGTGCCGACCAGGAACAGTCCGCCGAAGGACCAGAACGCCTGCCCGCCGAGGTTGGCGGCGTTCTCCTGGTCGACCAGAATGACCTTCCTGCCCGCGGAGGTCAGCTCGTGGACGGCCACCAGTCCGGCCAGGCCTGCGCCGACGACGATGACGTCTGCGTCCATGGGGGTGCTCCTCACTGCCGGGTGTCGCCGGACATTCCGGGACATCGGGTACCGATGGGCGCCTACCGTATTCGCCTTCCGGGAGCCCGGACCAGTGCCCCGGACGCGGTCGCCCGGCCGTCCCCGCCGACCGCGGCCATCGCGAGGTTTTCGTCCGCTATTAATGTGAATTATCTGCCGATATGGATTTCTTCCCATTTAGGGCCGGGGTGAATGAAGGGATGCGGGTTTTTTGCACGGATGTCCTTGCCTTTCCAGGGCTCCCGATTGATCATGAAAAGGATTTCCGCACTGGTAACGGGAATCTCCGGCGTCATATTCGGGGGATATCGATGATGAGACTCGTCAAGAAGAAAGCCGCTCTGGCGGCGCTGGCCGCCGCAGCCGCCACCGTCGCCGTGGTGCCCGCCCAGGCGGCCTCGGCGGTGACGAACCCCTACAAGCCCGAGGCGGTGTGCGGTTCGGGCTTCACGAAGGTCCCCGGAGGCGTCCGCCCGATGCGCGCGGGCTTCCCCGGAGGGGTCGTCGGTCACCTCTACCTGCTGCAGAACACCGAGACCCGGCAGCACTGCGTGGTCGTCATGAAGGCGACGTCCCTCGGCACCGCCACGACGACCCAGGTGAGCCTGGAGGTCGACTCGGAGAACGGCAACGGGCGCGGCTACAACCAGGCGATGCAGGGCAAGTACAAGTACTACGCCGGGCCCGTCAGGCTGAAGACGGAAGGCCGGTGCGTCCGCTACTCCGGCATGATCTACAGCGTGGACGGGACCATGCCGGCCTACGCCGAGGGCACCCACGGCTGCGAGGGCCGTCAGAACTGGGGGTTCCCGGGGTCTCCGATGGGCCAGGGCGGATCGGGCGGCCCGTTCGCCCCGATGGACGGCGGCGTCCCCGCGATGCCGGGCCTCGTCCCGCCCGCCCTCGGCGTGTAACCGGAGCCCGTCGGCCCTCGGCGTGTAACCGGGCCCATCGGCTTCCGGTGCGCGGCCGGGCCTCGTCCGCCCGATCCCGGCAGGCGGAGGCCACGCTCGATCGTTTCAGGGGGCGCGCACGCTTCCGGCCCCGCCGTACCGTGCGCATCCCCTGAACCGATTCACCTGTCGTACGGCGCCGCGGTCTCCGGGGCGGAGGCCGCGTCCCGCCTGCTCGGGCCGGTGTCCGCGAGCGGCGGTTCGCCGGCTGTCAGGCGGAGCGCACGCCGGAGACGCCATAGGCCGATCAGGCTCATGGTGAGGCCGAGCGCTCCGGAGGCGATGATCAGGTCACGGCTTCCCGCCATCAGGCCAGGGGTCCCGACGATGTATCCGAGAGCGACGCAGGAGTTGGTGAGGACCGAATAGTACGCCCACGCGCGGCCGTGGAAGTCCTCGGGGACACGACGGTGGATCGCGGTGCGTACGCCCACGTTGTGAACGCCGTTTCCGAAGCCGCCCAGTACGAACACGAGGCCGATGATCCAGGCGACGGGCACCAGGCCCTCGACGAGCAGGGCGCCCGAGATGAGCAGCGCGCCGCCCACCACCAGGCCCGTGTCCTCGCCGGCGAGGCGGTGCCATCCGCCGATCAGTGAGCCGGGGACGGAGCCCATGGCCCAGGCGGCGAGGAGCAGTCCGTAGACGGCGTCGTTCTCCGCGACGTCGCGGAGATAGAAGACTCCGGCGACGCCCTCGATCGAGGTCGCGAACACGGCACCCGCGAAAACCGGGAGCATCGGCCCGATCATGGGTGACGTCCGGAGCACGCGGAGACCCGCACGGGCTCCCGCGAAGGATCGCGTGTCCAGCTCCATCCGCTCGCCGGCGTCGCCGGGGACGACGATCACCACCACTGCGGCGATGACCGCGAAAGTGGCCGCGTTGAACGCCAGCAACCACCCGCTCCCGGTGACGACATAGGCTGCGCCCCCCACTCCCGGCCCGACCAGGAAGGCCAGCGACATCGCGGCCGACACACCGCTGTTCGCCCGTTCCAGCTCCGCGCCTCCGGCGACTCTCGGGAGCAGTTTGAAAGCCGCGGAGGAGGATGCGACGGCGAACACGTTGGCGACGGCTATCAGGCCGACACGCAGATGGAACACCGGCACCAGCGCGGCCGTCGTGAAGGCCGCGGCCTGAAGGACGACAGCCGTCAGCCATACGTGCTTGGCGTTGGCCCGATCGACGATGAGGCCGAGGAGGGGAGCCAGCGCCAACGGGGGGAGTAGTTCGGCGAAGAAGGCCTCCGTCACCCACCACGGCTCACCGTGAGCGGCCGCGTCGAGGATGAGGGAGAGGGAGGCCACGCTGTCGCCGGCGACGGAGACGAAGGTTCCGCCGATGAGCGCAAGGAGCGGCGGCGGCAGCCGGGTCCGGCCCCTCGGCGGCTGCCCGGCTTCCGGGACGCGACGGCGGGTCATGGGGTGAGCGGCTCGACCAGCCGGAACCGCTCGGCGACCACGAGGGTGTCATCGGTGATGGTGGGAGAGGTGCCGCCCATCAACCGGCGCCATTCGTCCCCGCTCCAGAACCGCTCATGGGCCGCGCGCCATTCCTCGACCGTCGCCGTGCCCTCTCCCTCGTCGCGGGCGAAGTCCTCGTCGACGTCGCGGATCGGTATCACGCGCACCTCGGTCGTCTCGATGACGGCGACCGGTCGTTCCTCGGAGTCGACGACCACGCTGCGGTCGCCGACGCGGGGCAGTTCCTCGTTCAGGTGCTCGAAGGCGGCGTACAGATCGGTGGTGGCCCTCTTCTCACCGGACAGGATCGCGGCCACCAGCCGGTCACGGAGCGGGCCGGGGAAGGCGAACTCGGCCACGGGAAGATCGTCTCGGGTCACCTTGTGATGGTACGGCCGTTCCGCACCATCACCCGGGTGTGGGTGAGCGGTCGTCCGGATCAGGACCACGCACCGTCGCCGTTGGCCTCAGCGCCCTCCGGGCCGTCTGGTCACCAACGTGAGTGAAGCGAACCCGCGCCGCGCAAGGTGGGCGGTCCTTGGCGCGCTTGACATGGTTTGTATTACCAACCATTATGAAGTCGTTGGTATTACAAACCAATTGCCCGGCCGGAGGCGACTTCGCGGCGATGGTGATCGTCCGCGGTTCTGCCGCTCGGTGCCGGTCGGTGCCGGTGGGCGGGTGACGCTCTCGCCCGCCCTGATACGAGGAGGAATCCCCATGCCCGCAATCCGGACCAAGGGCCGAGCGGCGGCTCTGGTCACCGCGGCGGCTCTGGCGCTCTGCACGTTCGCCGGTTCTTCGGCCCAGGCGGCCGCCCCGTCCGCGACCCCGTCCGCGACGCCGTCCGCGACGCCGACCGCCCGCTCCGCCACGTCGGGGATCCCGGCCCTGGTCGATCCCGCGGCCGACCTGGGACGGCACGCGCCCGGACCCCAGCTGACCTGGTTCGACTCGATCTACTTCACCGGCTCGGTGAAGGCGAACGGTCAGGAGTTCGGCCTTCAGGTCCACACACGCATCCTCCCGAACAGGGACGAGGCCGCGTACCGCTGGACGTTCTCGGTGATCAACAAGACCACCGGGTGGTACAAGGACTACGACGCGATGGTCGAGCCGGAGGACTACCGGTGGAGCCAGGGCAAGCTCGACATCAAGGCGCCGGGGCTGAGCTGGACGGGTGACGCCGCCCACCAGTCGGTGCAGGTCGAGACGCCTTGGGGAGCTCTCGACGTCCGGCTGGTGCCCACCGGCCCCGCCATGAACTACGCGTCGACCGGCGTCTTCCACCTGGCCGACGGCGTGCCGAACTACGAGTTCGCACTCCCGGAGATGCGAACGTCCGGAACGCTCATCGTCGACGGCAAGAAACACCAGGTCAGCGGCACCTCCTGGCTGGACAGGCAGTGGGGTGAGATGCCGAGGTCGCTGACCCGGTGGACGTGGATGAACCTCGGCATGCCCAACGGCGACAAGATCGCCATCTGGGACACGGTCGGCGCCGCGTCCAAGGACAGCTGGGCGACGGTCCTCCACCCGGACGGCTCCTACGAGGTGGTCGACGTCGAGCCGCTCGCGCAGGGCGCCTCCCGGCCGTGGACCAGTCCGGCCACCGGCCAGACGTATCCCACCCGTTGGCGCATCCGCATCCCCGCCCTGCGCTCCGAACTCGACGTGCGGGTCGTCGGAGATCCGGACCAGGAGATCCAGACTCCCGACGGGAGCGGTTACCTGGAGGCCACGGCGGCTTTCACCGGTAAGTACGACGGCAGACGGGTCCGCGGCGAGAACTACGTCGAGATGACCGGCGAGTGGAACCCCTGATCACCGGCGAAGCCGTACTCGCCTGACGCGATCCGGCACCACCCCGGGATCGGACACCGGTCCCGGGGTGAACCGTCGGAGGAAGACGGCCTCAGCCGGGGGAGTGCAGGGCGGCGTGCAACCGGACGAGCCGGTCCTGGTCCTGCGGGTCGAGCCGGCTCATCGCGGGTGCCAGGGCGCGCCGGACCTCGTCGTAGACCTGCTCCGCCAGTTCCAGGCCGGCGGGGGTGAGGAACACGTCGACGACGCGACGGTCCTGGAGGTTCTTGCCCCTGGCCACCAGCCCTCGGCGCTCGGCGCGGTCGACGAGACCGGACAGGGTCGATTTGTCCAGGCCGAGGAACGCTGCGAGCTCGGTCATGTTCGGGCGGCGGTCGCGGAGGATGCCGAGGACACGCAGCTGGGTGAGCGAGAGGTCGCGCTCGGCTCCGATGCGGGTGAGCACGCCCGCCACCTGGAAGGTGCTGCGGACGAGGGCATCCACGAGGGCGTCGGAAGTCATGCGCCCACGTTACCCGTAATGCTTTGCATTACGAACTACCAGGGAGAGGTGCCGCCCATCGACCGGCGCCATTCGTCCCCGCTCCAGAACCGCTCATGGGCCGCACGCCAGTCCTGGACCGGCGCCGTGCCCTCTCCCTCGTCGCGGGCGAAGTCCTCGTCGACGTCGCGGATCGGTATCACGCGCACCTCGGTCGTCTCGATGACGGCGACCGGTCGTTCCTCGGAGTCGACGACCGCAGCGTGGTCGTCGACTCCGAGGGTCAGCTTGATACCGCTGTTTCCTCGCAGACCTGGAACCAGACCGCGGTGCCGGTCTCCTCGTCGTGGTGGACGCTCCACTTCGCGGCCAGCAGGTCCACCAGGGCCAGGCCGCGCCCGTTCTCGCCGTCGGGGGTCGCGGCGCGGAGGAAGGGCATGGTGGCGGCCGAGCCGTCGTCGATCACCTCGACGTGGGCCAGGCCGTCGAGGACGCCCAGGTGGACGGTCACCGTCCCGCCCGGGACGCGGCCGGAGTCGGAGTGCACCACGGAGTTGGTGAAGATCTCGCTGAGCAGGAGCAACGCGACGTCGAGGGTGTCACCGGAGACCTGTCCGGCCAGCAGGTCCCGCGCCCACGCGCGGGCCTCCGCCACGGAGGCGGGGACACCGGGGAACTCCCGGCGCCGGAGCACTTCGAGTACGGCATAGCGCGCCTCGCGGGGCTTCCGCGTCCCACCGGCGTCACCCGCTCGCCGGGTCCCGGCGGTTTCGCCGGTCCCGCCGGTTCCGCTCGCCCGTTCGGGCCCGAACGCTTCCGGGGAGTCGCCCGTTCGCCGGGTCCCGTCGGCTACGGCGGCCTCCTGCGGGCGGGCCCGCTGCGGCGCGCTCACGCGATCACCTCCGAGACGATGATGTCGGCCGCGTTGTCCGCCTCGGCGCAGACCGACTCGTCCCGCCGCCGGAACCGCGCCCACCAGGGCCGCCAGGTGAACACCCACTCCCGGCCCCGCCGTACGGCCGTGATCCGGACACGCGTCTCGCCTCCGGACATGACCTCCAGCACCGGCTGACCGGTGGCGGGGAGGACGAGCGCGGTGCCGACCCCGAGGGTCCGCAGGTCCCACCCCAGCCGCAGCAGGTGGATGAACTGCGCCTGTGGATTGTGCGTACTCATCGTGTCGAACCTCCGGAGCGGGGCCGTACTGCGGACTCGGTCTGCTCGGCGCGGGAGCGGAAGAAGGACCGCTGTGCACTCTGTCGATATTTTTCTAACTTTCGGTGACGGCTCATAGCGCACAGTGACTTCACGGCCATGATGGTTTGCTCTGTGCATGCTGTCAATGCACTGTGCAGTTTCTGTTCGGATCGTGCATTCAAGGTACGGAGAATGCGCTCCTTCGGCACACTGACCGCATGTCACCGACCCACAGCCCCACGGTCCGGTTGAGACGCCTCGCCCGCGAGCTGCGCAAGATGCGAGAAGAGAGCGGACTGCGCCCCGAGGACGCCGCGGCCCGCCTGGGATGGAGCCGTAGCAAGGTGAGCCGCATCGAGACCGGCCGCACCCGCGCCGGCCTCGCCGACGTCGCGAGCATCTGCGACCTGTACGGTGTCGGCTCGTCGGCCCGCGCCGGGCTGCTCCAGCTCGCCAAGGAGGCCCGCCAGCGGGGGTGGTGGACGGCCTACGCGGACGTGTTCACCGGTTCCTACATCGGACTGGAAGACGAGGCGGCGCTGATCCGCCAGTGGGAGGTGCAGCTCGTCCCCGGCCTCCTGCAGACCGAGGAGTACGCGCGCACGGTCATCAGGGCCGGACGGCCGGAACCGCACAACGCCGATGACATCCAGCGCCGGGTCATGGCCCGGATGGCCCGGCGCACGCTGCTCAGCCGACCGGCCGCGCCGGAGCTCCAGGCGGTGCTGGACGAAGGGGTCGTCCGCCGCCCGATCGGCGGCCGGGAGACGATGCGGGACCAGTTGGAGGCGCTGCTGACGGCGGCCCGGCGGCCCAACGTGACGATCCGCGTCCTCCCGTACAGCGCCGGAGCGCACGCGGGCCTGGAGGGAGCGTTCACCATCCTGTCCTTCCCCGAGGAGATCGACCCCGACGTCGCCTACGTGGAGGGCACGGCGGGTGACATATATGTCGAGAGCTCGGAGCAGGTGGATCGCTATAGTCTGGCCTTCGCCCGCATCTGCGAGGTGGCTCTGTCCCCGGAGGACTCCGCGGGGCTGATCGCCGAGGCGAAGGAGCGTCTTCCCCGTGACTGATCTGTCGGGCGCCATCTGGCGCAAGAGCAGCCTGAGCGGCAGCGGCAACAACTGCGTCGAGGTTGCCGACAACCTCCCCGGCCTCGTCGCCCTCCGTGACAGCAAGGACCCCCACGGCCCGGTCCTGACGTTCTCCCCGGACCAGTGGAGGGCCTTCACCGGTGGCGTCAAGAACGGCGAGTTCGACTCGCTCCCCGTAACCTGAATGGGATGGCCAGTCGGCAGCCGGCAGGTCATCCCACGTGCGGTGGATCAGATCTTGCTCGTCAGCTCACCTTAGACAAGTTCTCCCGGAAGTAGGTGTGACGTGTGTGGTCAGCCTGGCCGGTAAAAGCTCTGAACTCTCCCAGCTTGTAGGCGAGGCCGGTCTTACGCTCATCTTTGATGATCTCGAAGTCTCGGCTGAGGAGACTGATGCGCCTGTCGATCTCCGGGTCATCCACATCCAGCTTGATCGCGCGGGCGATCTGTGCAGTGGTCACGAAGTCGCCCTTCATGTCACGAAGGATGGCGTAGATCTCATCCCGCGCGCCGTCAAGATCAAGGTCACGCTTCTGCGCCATGCGATTCAATGCTGCGGCGATGGAGACGCCAAGGGCCTTGGCGACCGGCGGAGGGAAGGCGTTGCCGATCTGGCGGTAGTTCGAAGTTTTACGTCCGGTGAATTCCCACGCGAACTCGTCGTCGTCCCAGCCCTGAATGCGCTTGACCATCTCACAGGTAAGCCGAGGACCTCGGGGTGAGATGTCCTTGTCGGTGTAGGGTGCCTCGTTCGCGAGGACGTGCGCGTCCACCCACAGTGCTTCCCACGCACGCTTGGCACGTGTGGGTCCAAGATCCGCTCCGCCATGTTTCTTCGAGCCACCAACGATGGTCGGCGCGATGTCGTTGGCTCTTTCCCTCCACTCCTCGGCTCGCGGCCACTGGTTCGCCGCCATGAGGTCGTACAAGGCCTCGCCGACCGTGGGGAGTTTCTTCTCCGAGGGCTCTGGCCAGTGGAAGAAGGAGAAGTCCTCCGGCCTCATCGCGACGAGTACGAAGCGGGGCCGCAGCTGCGGCACCCCATACCAGGAAGCCTGGAGCAACTTCCACTCGGCGGCGTAGCCGAACTCCCGGAGCCGGTCCAGGACGTGTTGGCGGTAACCGGCGAAGCGGGGCATGCTCAGCCCTCGGACATTTTCCAGCAGCAACGCACGAGGCTGGATGATTTTGACTTGTTCCACTGTCCAAGCGAAGAGATCTCGCTCGTCGGCGGCGCCTAGTTGCTTACCCGCGATGGTGAACGGCGGGCACGGCACGCCACCGGCCAGGAGATCCACAGCCGTAAGGCCAGAACCCGGAGCGTGGTCGGCGGGGTTCCATACCTTAGGATCTGCGACGTCCCCCGTGAGCACCTTCCAGCCGGGCCTATTGCGGCGCAGTGTGTTGACCGCGTTCGTGTCCAGTTCGATGGCGAGTTCGTGTTCGAAGCCGGCCTTCTCCAAGCCGAGGGCCTGACCGCCGGCCCCCGCGCAGATCTCCAAGGCTTTCAAAGGTTTCTCGACGTTGCTCATGCGCTTCCTCCTGTCAACCAAAAGGAAGAGTAACGACTCAGTGTGACAAATCCGGAAAATATGCGCCCAGTGATCTAACCAGTTCATAGGTTTCCGGACTCTTCAGAGGCATTCCCCGATGTAGGCCAGATGCGGATCGGCGAAGAAGGACCGCACCAGCGCGGGCAGCTTCTGCAAGCGCCGCAGCGCGCCCAACGCCAGCGTCTTGAGCTCCTCCACGCTGCGCGCCGAGGCACGGGCGATCCGGTCGTGCTTGACGTTCTTCCACACCCACTCGTCCGGGTTCAGCTCAGGCGAGTACGGCGGCAGGAAGAACAGCGACAGCCGGCCCTGGCTGTCCTCGACGAACTGCTTGACCTTCTTGGCCCGGTGGACGCGGGAGTTGTCGACGATCAGGAACACCGGCCGGTCGGCATCGGCGAGCAGGCGCTTGCAGAACCCGATGAAGGCATCAGCGTCCAGTCCTTGGTCGAACAGCTGGAAACGCAGCTCGCCGCGCGGGCTGACCGCTGAAATCATCATGACCGAGCGGCGGGCCCCGGTGGTGGCCACCACCGGCGTGCGCCCGATCGGCGCCCAGGTGGTGCCCGCGTGGTGGTCGGTGCGCACCGCGGCCTCATCGGCGAAGAACACCACCGCGCCCAGCCGCTTGGCCTCGGCGGCGATGGCGGGGAAGGTCTGCTGCTTCCATTCGGTCACCGCGGCCGGATTCTGCTGGTACTGATGTTGAAAGGCTGAGGTGTGTTGATCAGACCGGCTGGAGGACCAGACCG
>NZ_CDRNDK010000037.1:0-27637 GCF_977012225.1 Planomonospora algeriensis
CCGGCCGACCTCGGACCCGCCACGAGCCCGGCGGACCCCGGAGCCTCCGCGCCCGCCGGCTCACCGGACTCCGGCGTGCCGGACCCCTCCGCGACCGCCCCCGGGGAGGGCGCCTCGCCCCCCTCCGGCGAGACCACCGCGACCTCCGACTCGACGGTCCCCGCACCGGACGAGATCGTCGAGATCAAGCCGCTGCTGGGCAAGGTCGTGGTCATCGACCCCGGCCACAACGGGCACAACTACCGGAACCCGTCGGCGATCAACCGGCAGGTCGACGTCCTGACCCACAAGAAGGCCTGCGACACCACCGGGACCGCCACCAATGACGGCTACGCCGAGGCGGCCTTCACCTGGGACGTGTCCCGGCACCTCAAGGCGCTCCTGGAGTCCAGGGGCGCGACGGTGAAGCTGACCCGCAGCAGCAACACGGGCGTCGGCCCGTGCATCACCGAGCGGGCGGCCATCGGCAACCGGGCCCGGGCGGACGCGGCCATCTCGGTGCACGCCGACGGGGCCGGGTCCTCCGACCGCGGCTTCCACGTGATCATGCCGAAGAAGATCAACGGTCCGGTGGACCCGGTCGTGGACGACTCCAGGAAGCTGGGCCTCGCCGTACGGAACGCCTTCAAGAGCGGCACCGGCCTGCCGTACTCCACCTACATCGGGCGTGACGCGCTGAGCTTCCGCAACGACCTCGGCGGGCTGAACCTCTCCAGGGTCCCGAAGATCTTCATCGAGTGCGGGAACATGCGCAACGCCGGCGAGGCCCGGAAGTTCCGGAACGCGGAGTTCCGGAAGCGGATCGCGACCTCCCTCGCCGACGGGCTGCAGGACTACCTCACCTAGGCCCCGGTCCGCCCGTCCCATCCGGGTCTCGGCCCGCGCCGGAGCGGTCTTCCCAGGTCCCGGTCCGCCCCGCGGAATATCCGGAAAGTTTCCTTCCTATTTCCTCGCAGGTTCGGCATGATCGGGGTCATGACCGATCTGCTTCCCCGTCCCGCATCCGTCGAGTACGGCCCCGGTTCCTTCGACCTGTCCCCCGGCGACCCGATCTGCGGCCCCGCCGACCTGGTGGACGCCGTACGGCGGGCGCTCCCGGCCCTGGACCTGCGCCCCGCCGGGGAAGGCACGGGTACGGCGGGCACGGCGGTCCTGGTCGAGCGGGACGCGGCGCCGGGGCCGGAGGCCTACCGGCTGGAGGTGTCGGACCGGGGCGTGCGGATCGCGGCGGCAGGGGAGGCGGGGGCCTTCTACGCCGCGCAGACCCTGCGCCAGCTCCTGCCCGACACGGCCTTCCGCGCCGTCCGGGCCGACGGGAGCGTCCCGGCGGTGCGGATCGAGGACGCGCCGAGGTTCTCCTGGCGCGGCGCGCACCTGGACGTGGCCCGGCACTTCCTGCCGAAGCGGGAGGTGCTGCGGATGATCGACCTCATGGCGGCGCACAAGCTGAACCGGCTCCACCTGCACCTGGTGGACGACCAGGGATGGCGGGTCGAGAGCCGGGCCTACCCCCGGCTGCACGAGGTGGCCTCGCACCGGCCGCGGACGGTGACCAGTTACTACCGCGAGGAGGAGACCTTCGACGACGTCCCGCACGGCGGGTACTATACCCTGGAGGACCTGGCCGAGATCGCCGCCTACGCGCGGGACCGGGCCGTGACGGTCGTGCCGGAGATCGACGTGCCGGGGCACGCCTCGGCGATCCTCGCCGCCCACCCGGAGCTCGACGCGCGGGCCGCGGACGGGCGGACGCCGGAGCCGTTCGGGGTGCTGGAGCGGTGGGGCATCTCCCCCGCGATCCTCTCCCCGCTGCCGCCGACGATCGACTTCCTGACCGTCGTCTTCGACGAGTTGCTCGGCGCGCTGGGCGAGACGCCGTACGTGCACATCGGCGGGGACGAGTGCGTGCTCGACGACTGGGCGGCGTCGGCGGAGATCACCGCGTTCCAGGCGGAGCTGGGGCTCTCCGGCCCCGGTGAGCTGCACGCGTGGTTCCTGCGGCGGCTCGCGGACGTGCTGGCGGAACGGGGCAGCCGGGCGGTCGTCTGGGACGAGGCGTTCGTCAGCGGCGCGCTCCGGCCCGACACGGTCGTGATGCCCTGGCGCGGTCCCGGGGTGGCCCGCGACGCCGCCGCGGCCGGGCACGATGTGGTGCAGACGCCGATCTTCCCGCTCTACTTCGACTACGCGGAGGCGTCGTCGGAGGACGAGCCCGTCGCCATCGGGGACGCGATCACGGTGGCGGACGTGGCGGGGTTCGCCCCGGTGCCGGAGCCGTGGGGGCCCGCGGAGGCGGAGAGGGTGCTGGGAGCGCAGTTCCAGCTGTGGAGCGAGCGCCTGCCCGACGGGCGTGCCGTCGACTACCGGGCCTGGCCCCGGGGGTGCGCGCTGGCGGAGGTCGCCTGGTCCGGATCGGCCGGTCCTTCGTTCGACGCCCGGCTGGAGCGGCACCTCGGGCGGCTGGACGCGCTGGGCGTGGAGTACCGGCCGCTCTCCGGCCCGCGCCCCTGGCAGCGGGGCGGGACCGGGTGGCGCCGCCACCGGCCGGGCGTCGTCAGGGTCGAGGAGGCCATGAAGCACGTGGAGGAGCTGACCCGCAGCGCCGACTCCACCCGCCCCAGCACGAGCCTCTGACCGCCCTGACCGCCCTCCCCGCCGGACGCGACGGACGCGACGGACGCGACGGACGCGACGGACGCGACGGACGGGCGGGGGCGGGCCGTACGAGCACCGGACCGGGGGCGAGCCGGAGCACGGGCCGTACGGACGTCAGCCGGCCACCTCGTAGCCGGCCTCCTTGATCGCGGCGCGGACGGCCGTGTCGTCGAGGGGGTCGGCGGTGACGTCCACCCGGCCGGACTCCAGGTCGACCTCGACCGCGGTGACGCCGGGGACCTCGCCGACCTCCTCCTTGACCGAGCTCACGCAGTGGCCGCAGGTCATTCCGGTGACGGTGTAGGTGGTGACGCTCATGATGCCTCCGATCTCGATGATCTCAGTGATCTCGATACTACCCCCCCAGGGTATCAATCAGCCCGCGGTGCGGCCGACGATCTCACGCAGATCGGAGACGCCGTGCCGGCGCATGCGGCGGGCGAGCCCCCGGTGGATGCGGTACGCCCACAGCGGCCCGTGGTAGATCAGGCCGGTGTAGCCCTGGACCAGGGTCGCCCCGGCGAGCAGGCGCTCCCAGACGTCGTCGACGTCCTCGACGCCGCCGACGGAGACGAGCGTGAGCCGGTCCCCGACGCGCGCCCGGAGCCTGCGCAGCACCGCCAGCGACCGCGCCTTCAGCGGACGGCCGGACAGGCCGCCGGTCTCGGTGCTGGAGACGCCCTCCCTCCCGATCGTGGTGTTGGTCGCGATGATGCCGTCGAGCCCCAGCTCCAGGGCCAGGTCGGCGACCGCGTCCACATCCTCGTCCGCCAGGTCCGGGGCGATCTTGACCAGCAGCGGGGTGCGCTTCGGAGTGCCGTCCGCGACCTCCTTGACCGCCGCCAGCAGCGGGCGCAGCAGCTCGACGGCCTGGAGGTTCCGCAGGCCGGGGGTGTTGGGCGAGCTGACGTTGACGACCAGGTAGTCGGCGAGCGGAGCCAGTTCCCGCGCGCTCGCCACGTAGTCGGCCGCGGCCTCCGCCTCGGGCACGACCTTGGTCTTGCCGATGTTGACCCCGACGACCGCCGGGACGCCGCGGGTCCGGCTCAGCGCCCTGGCCGCGGCGCCCGCGCCCGCGTTGTTGAAGCCCATCCGGTTGATGACCGCCCGCTCCCGGACCAGCCGGAACAGCCGGGGCCTGGCGTTGCCCGGCTGGGCGTGCGCGGTGATCGTGCCCACCTCGACGTGGCCGAAGCCGAGCGCGGACATGGCCTCCACGCACCCGGCGTCCTTGTCGAAACCGGCCGCCAGCCCGAAGGGGCCGGGGAAGTGCACGCCGAACGCCTGCACGCGGAGCGCCGGGTCGCGCGGGGCGAGGCGGCGGTGGACCGCCTTCTTCACCACCGGCGCCGTGGAGAGGAGACGGAGCGCGCCGACCGTCAGATGATGCGCATCCTCCGGGTCGATACGGCTGAGCAGCTGGGTGAAAAGGAATCGATACATCACCGGTCAGGTTAGTCCCCCGGCCGGCGCCGCCCGCGCCGACCGTCCCCTCTCCCAGCACCTCGGCCGCCAGGTCGGCGACCTTGCGCCGGCTGTCCCTGGCCCGCTTGCGCAGCCCGGTGAACGCCTGGGCGGCGGTCAGGTCGTGCTTGCCCATCAGGTAGCCGACGGCACGCTCGATGAGGACCCGGTAGTCGAGGGCGTACTGGAGCTGACCGGCCAGGACGCTCTTCTCCTCGGCCGCCGTCGCGGCGATGAGCAGCTGCTCGATCACGTCGGCGTAGGCGTGCAGGGTCTGCACGTCGGCCTCGGTCCACGCGTAGGGGGCGGACTGGTAGGCGTTCAGCGTGCCCACCGGCCCGCCGCCGAGCCGTACGGGCACGCCCGCGATCGCCCGCACGCCCGGGTGGAGCCCTACGGCCAGCTCCGGCCAGCGCGGGTCCGCGCGCACGTCGGCGCAGGTGACCGCCGTGTCCTGCGCGTAGGCGGACACGCACGGGCCCTGACCGAGGTGGAGCTGTGCTCCTTCCAGGCTGCGCCCCGGGGCGTCGGTGGCGACCAGGTAGCGCAGTTCCCCGCCCTCCTCGGCGAACATCAGGCCCGCACCCGAGTAACCGAGCAGCGCGTCCACGACCTCGACGGCCCGTTCGAGCCGCTGGACGATCCCCGTCTCGGGGGCCTCCGTCCGGATCCGCCGCAGACTCGCGACCAACGCTTCCGGGTCGAGATAAGACATGTGCGCATCGCCTTTCGCCGTGACATCCCGCCACTTGACTCCGAACCCCGGCTTCCCGGAAACGGAGGATTCATGGGCGGGAATCGGCGGACAATCGACATCAATGCGGCGTTAAGAATTCGGCAAGCGAAGATCGGCAGGCTGTCCGCATGAGCATTCCTTCACGTCCCGCCGCCGTCCGCCGCCGCCGCACCCTGGCACACGTCGTGCTGCGCGACCTGGCGGAGACCGGGCACACCACCGTCCCGCCGTGGTGGGAGGCCGAGATCGAGCGGGAGTTCGGCGGGCTGGGCGGGTTCCTGGCCGAGCTGAGCCGCCAGTGGTGGACGGCCTACGCCGTGCATCTGGACGCGCTGATCGAACTCGGCGCGGGTGATCCCGAGCAGGCGTGGGCCGACGTGGCGGAGCAACTGCCGTACCTGCGGATCGTGCTCGACGCCTACGCCGGGGAGCCCGCCCTCACCGAGGCCGAGCGGCGCCACCGCGACGTACTGCGCTGGACCACCCGCCGCGAGGTACGGCACGCCGCCTGAGCCGCCCGGGGAGGCACGGCACCTGGACCTCCGCCGGACGGTACGACACCCGGACCGCCCCGGGAGACACGGCACGCCACCCGGGCCGCCGCCGGACGGTACGGCGGACCTGAACCACCCGGTGGAAGGCGCGACACGCCGTTCGGGCCGTGATCACACCCCCGTTCCGCGCATGGACGCGTCTGACCGGGTAGCCATTGACGATGGTCGATTTCCTCGAACGCCAGGACTCGGACCGCCGTCTGGGCATGCGGCTCACCTTCGCGGTGGTGGCCGTGGCGCTGTTCTCCGCGCCGTTCGTGCTGCTACTGGCGCTGGTGGTCGCATCCTTCTCACCACTGAACGACTTCGACCAGCGGATGGCCGAGCGGGCGCACGCGCACACCCTCTCCCATCCCGGCTACGGGGACTTCCTCAACGTGGCGACCGAGGTCTTCGGCCCGGTGACGTGGCGCGTCCTGATGGTGCTGGCCGCGATCTGGCTCTGGCGCCGGGGGCGGCGGCGGCTGGCCGTCTGGACGATCGTCACGATCACCGTCAGCGGCCTGCTGAACCTGGCGGTCAAGGAACTCGTGGACCGGGCCCGGCCGGCGCTGCCCGACCCGATCTCCTGGGCGCCCGGTGCGTCCTTCCCCTCCGGCCACGCGATGGCCGCGGCGACGGGGGCGTGCATGGCCGTGCTCCTCCTGCTGCCCTTCCTCAGGAGCAGGGCAGCCCATCTGTCGGCCTGGGGCTGCGCCGCGGCCGTCACCGCGTTCGTCGCCTACAGCCGGGTGGCGCTGGGCGTGCACTGGGTCAGCGACGTGGTGGCGGGCGTCACCCTGGGGCTCGCGACCGTGGCGGCGACGACCGCGGGGTACGAGGCCTGGCGGCGCGACGAGGGCCGCAGGCCCGCCATGCCGTACGAGGAGGGCGTGGAGCCCGAGATGGAGCAGGACCGCCCGGGGGACGCCGGCCGCACGGCGTGAACGGCGCACGGCAGCGGCGCACGGTGCACGGCGGGAACGGCGCCCCTTGGGCGTTCCTTTAACCGTTTTCGGGGTAGCTCGCGCCCCATGTCGAAACCGCCGATCGGTCTCCGGGACGTCGTACGGCTCATCCTGCTCCCGTTGTCCGTCATGGCCGCCCTGACGATCGGCGTCGGGTTGCTGATCACCAAGGTGCTGGAGCCGACGACCATCGGTGCGAACGACCGCGGGGTCAACGAGGAGCTGGCCCGGGAGCGGACGACCTTCTGGAGCGACGTCACCGACGTGCTCTCCGGCCTGTCGGACACCCCGGTGATCGTCGGTGCCACCGCCGTGCTCCTGATCGTGTTCCGGCTGGTCTTCAAGCGCTGGAACGAGTCGCTCTTCCTGGTGACGGCCGTCTGGTCGCAGTCGCTGATCTTCCTGCTCTCCACCGTGCTGGCGGAGCGCAAGCGGCCCGAGGTCCAGCACCTGGATCCCGCGCCGCCCACCTCCAGCTTCCCCTCGGGGCACACCAGCGCGGCGGTCGCCTTCTACTGCGGCGTCGCGCTGGTGCTCACCCTGCACACCCACCGCCACAAGATCTTGAACGTGCTGTGGTGGCTGGTCGGCCTGGGCGTCCCGCTCGGGATCGCCTATTCCCGGATGTACCGCGGGATGCACCACTTGAGCGATGTGAGCTGGGGCTTCCTGCTCGGCCTGGTCTGCGTCGCGGTGGCCGCCAACGCGCTGCTCCTGCGTCCGCGCCGCCGGGTGGGGGACCGCAAAGGACCCGAGAGGGTCAGAACAACTCGTACGGCGTAGCCACCTTGGCTCCCGCCGCGGTCAGCTCCTCCTCCACCCTCCGGGAGACGGCCGCGGCGGGCTCGTCTCCGTCGTACGTCGCGTGGGCCCCCTGGACGAGCGTGACGGCGTGCCCGCGCGCCAGCGCCGCCAGGGAGGTCTGGCGGACGCACCACTCGCTCTGCATCCCGGCCACCACGACCGAGGCGACCGGCGGGAGCACCCAGGCGAGGTCGGTCCCGTCGAACGCGTCCGGGACGTGCTTGTCGATCACGTGCTCTCCGGGCAGCACCTCGTGGACCAGCTCCCAGCCCGGCGTCCCCGGGAGGTCGGGATCACCCTCGGAGCCGTTGTTCCGCACGAAGACCACGGGGGCGCCGGCCGCGCGGGCGCGCTCCAGCAGCACGGCGATCGTCTCCGCGACCGCCTCCGCGCCGGGCACCGGCTCGGGAGGCTGGAGCATGTTGCGCTGGGCGTCGATGACCAGAAGGACTTGTTTCACATGAGAACTCTAGTTCGAAACACTGGCGGAGGGAAGGCGTTCCGGCCTCTTCGCGCACGAAGCGGTGGGGCTCCCCGGACCGATGCGGTTACCCCGACTTACCCGGTTACCCGGGCAGCTGCGCCGGCCTCCACGCGCCGCGCGGCCTGAAGCGGGCCACCGGCCCGCGACGTTCACAGCGGACCGGCTCCCGCAGGGCGCGCACCCGCTCGTTGGAATCCCCGCGACGGAAAACCCTTGCGGATCCCATCGACCGACGATCATGATCCGGGAGACTCGCCGCCCGCCGAGGGCGGCCTCCGTCCGGCGCACGACACCGAGGAGCGGAAAGACCATGGACATCATCGACCCCGGGGTGAGCGACTACCTGCTCTCCCACTGCACCCCCGCCGACGACCTGCTCCGCGAGCTGGCCGCCGAGACCCTGGAGGTGTTCCCGCACGCCGCGGGCATGCAGATCTCCCACGACGAGGGCGAGCTCCTCACCATGCTGGTCCGGCTCACCGGCGCACGGCAGGCCGTCGAGGTGGGGGTGTTCACCGGCTACTCGTCGGTCTGCATCGCCCGGGGCCTGCCCGCGGACGGCCGCCTGCTCGCGTGCGACGTCAGCGACGAATGGACCTCGATCGCCCGGCGCTACTGGAAGCGGGCCGGCCTCGCCGACCGGATCGACCTGCGGATCGCCCCCGCGCTGGAGACGCTCCGCGCGCTGCCCGCCGAGCCGTACATCGACTTCGCGTTCATCGACGCCGACAAGGTCGGCTATCCCCTCTACTACGAGGAGCTGGTCCCCCGGCTCCGGCCGGGTGGGCTGATCGTCCTCGACAACGTGCTGCAGGCGGGCCGGATCCTCGACCCGGCCTGCCAGAGCGAGCCCGTCGTGGCCATGCGCCGGATGAACGACACCGTCGTCGCGGACGACCGCGTCGACTCGGTGATGCTGCCCGTACGCGACGGCGTCACCCTCATCCGCAAGCGCTGACCTCCGCGACCGGACCGGCCGCGGGGCGATCCGACCGCGGCCGGACCGGCCGACCGTCCCAGGGTTCGTCGCATGATCGAGCTACGGTGATTGACCAAGCGATGACGACCGTGAACCCCGCCGCCCCAAGCCGGGGGACGGCGCCGGGTGCCGCCGCGAACCGGTCCGGGCGCTCCCCGGCGCGGTCTCCGGTGAGCCGTGCCCTGACCGGAGACGGCGGTGAGGGCGCCAGGCGGCGCCGTGCCGGTCCGCCCTCGTGAAAGTTTCAGCACCGGTTGACGGATATGAGGCGACCGTCCACGATCATGTTGCCTCCGGTCAGGGGGGGCGTCGAGTGAACACCACCGTCCACTATGAGGTGCGCCGATGCCGAGAGCCCTGTCACCGATGCCGAGAACCCTGCTGCGGGCCGCGTCCGCCGTCCTGCTGACGCTGGCCGCCCTGACCGTCCCCCCGGCCCACGCTGACGAGGGCGACCCGGTCGCGGTGACCGTCAACGCCCGCGCCGCTCTCGCCCCCGTCCCCGAGACCGGCATCGGCACCAACCACGCGATCTGGGACAGCCGGCTGGGCACCGACGAGACCGCCGACCTGCTCAAGGCCGCGGGCATGAAGCTGCTGCGCTACCCCGGCGGGTCGTACTCCGACATCTACCACTGGGCCGACCACACCGCCCCCGGCGGCTACGTGGCGCCCGACACCGACTTCGACGCCTTCATGCGCGGCGTGCGGCGCACCGGGGCGCAGCCGATGGTGACCGCCAACTACGGCACCGGGACGGCGGAGGAGGCCGCGGCCTGGGTGCGGCACGCCAACGTCACCAAGGGCTACGGCGTCGAGTACTGGGAGATCGGCAACGAGAACTACGGCAACGGCCGCTACGGCACCGCCTGGGAGGCCGACGAGCACGCCGACAAGAGCCCGGCCGAGTACGCGCGCCACGTCGTCGCCTACTCCGACGCGATGAAGGCCGTCGACCCGACCATCAAGATCGGTGCGGTGCTGACCACACCGGCCAACTGGCCCGACGGGCTGGTCGCCGAGGGCGACGCCGGAACCTGGAACGAGGTCGTCCTGTCGACCGCCGGATCGAAGATCGACTTCGTGATCCTGCACTGGTATCCCGGCGCCCTCGACAGGACCGCGCACGTCCCCGACATGATCCACCTCACCCGGCAGCAGATCGCGAAGCACGCGGGGCCGGGCTCCGAGCGGATCGGCATCGCGATGACCGAGTTCAACACCGGATCGAGCAGCAACGGCACGAACACCCAGCCCGGTGCGCTGGCCGCCGCCGACGCCTACGCGACGCTGCTGGCCAACGGGGTGTTCACGGTCGACTGGTGGAACGTCCGCAACGGCATCGGCAACGTCACGCAGGTCGAGGGGCACACCGACTACGGCGACTTCGGCCTGCTGTCGAGCGGGACGTGCACCTCCGACGGCAGTGTCTGCGAACCGGAGGCGAACACCCCCTTCGCGCCGTACTACGCGCTGCAGATGGTGAGCAGGTTCGCCCGCCCCGGCGACCGGTTCATCCGGGCCGCGACCGACCAGGAGAAGGTCGCCGCGCACGCCGTACGCCGCGCCGACGGCGGTCTGGCCGTCCTGCTGATCAACACCTCGTCCGACACGTCCTACCCCGTCACGATCGACTACTCCGGCTTCAGCCCGGCGTCCGGGGCGCCCACCGTGCTGACCCACACCAACGGCGCCACCGCCATCACGGAGGCGGCCACGGGCGGCGCGACCGGCCGGACGCTGCCCCCGCTCTCGCTGACCACGATCATCCTGCGGCCCGCCACCGCCCAGACCGGCCTGCCGGGCGCGCCGGGGCAGCCGGCGGCCTCGGGCGTGACGGACAAGGCCGCCGCGATCTCCTGGCCCGCCGCCTCCGCCGGCGCGCGTCCGATCGTGAAGTACGAGGTCCACCTCCAGAACGGAGCCGTCAGCGAGCAGATCGGCGAGACCACCGGAACCTCGCTCACCGTCGGCAACCTGAAGCCGGGCACCCGCCACACGGTCAACGTGATCGCGCGCGACGGCGGCGGAGGCACCTCGTCGCCCTCCGCTCCGCTGACGTTCACGACCGGCACGCCCGCCTCCGCTTCATGCTCGGTACGGCTGACCAAGCAGTCCGACTGGGGCAGCGGATACGTCGGCGCCATCGACATCACCAACCACGGTGCGCCGGTCGACGGCTGGACCCTGGACTTCAGCTGGCCCCGGGCCTGGCAGAGCCTGGGCAGCGGCTGGAGCGCCGTCTGGACGCAGAGCGGGCGGGACGTCAGGGTCGTCAACGACTCCGGCAACGGCTCGCTGCCCACCGGTGCGTCGACCACGATCGGCTTCGTCGGCGACTACTCCGGCCCGAACGTGCTGCCCGCCGTCTTCACCCTCAATGGAACCGTCTGCACGACCCGGTAGCGGCGGCCGGGGGCCGTCTCGCGTGCGCACGGCCCCCGGCGACGCCCTCCACCTCTGGAGTGCGAAAAAGCCCCGAACGGTGACCGTTCGGGGCTTCCATCTGCTCAGCTGACGTGGTCAGGGGCGGGGTCGAACCGCCGACCTTCCGCTTTTCAGGCGGACGCTCGTACCGACTGAGCTACCTGACCTCGGTGGTGGATCGAACACCTACCAGAGCGGTCCTGACGGGACTTGAACCCGCGACCTCCACCTTGACAGGGTGGCGAGCACTCCAAACTGCTCTACAGGACCTTGCTTTTGTCGGAAACTTTCGTTTCCGTTCCTTCTGCCTCGCTTAGCTTACCAGCTCTTCGGAGGTCTTCGACCTGCCGTTTCCCTGGTGAGCTTTCGCTCGACCGTGCCCCCAACGGGATTCGAACCCGTGTCGCCGCCTTGAAAGGGCGGTGTCCTAGGCCACTAGACGATGGGGGCTCAGGATTCTCATCCCGTTCCGTCGCCGTCTTCCGCTGGAGACCTCTGAAGCATAGGGGACGTTTGCCCCTGATGCCAAAGCGGCTTCCCGGATCACGGCGTCATCACGGTGTAGCAGTGCCGACGGTCGAGCCCGTCGGGGACGGGACGATCGTCGGCTCCGGTGAAATTGTACGCCCCGGGTCGTTCTCGACGTGACGCTGGATCTGCACCGACTGCTCGCCCAGCCCTCCGAGGGTGATGTCGTCCCAGGCCCGCAGGCGGTGCGTCTCCCGGTCGAAGTACAGAACCGAGGCCATGACCGGGGTGGGCTCGTCGTGCTCCAGGGCGCGCAGCCCGGCGCCGCCGGTCGAGCCCTGGACCAGCACCCGGGTGCCCGAGGGCAGCAGCTCGGTGGAGCGGGCGTGGGAGTGGCCGGTCAGGACCATGGGCGCCGAGCCGGAGAACCCCTTGGCGATCGTCGGGTCGTGCACCGCCACCAGGTCCACCGGCTCGAACGCCTGCGTCAGCCGTACGGCGTGGGCCCGGCCGAGCGCGGCGAGGGACTCCAGGTCGGAGTCGACCGGCACGGACTTGTCGGGGGTGAACCGGGGGTCGCCCAGACCGTAGATGCGCAGGCCCGCCACCTCCTTGACCGAGTCGTCGAGGACGACCGCGCCCTTCTGCTTGGCCACCGCCCGCTGGGTGGCCTTGGAGTCGTGGTTCCCCCGGACGAAGACGTACGGCACGCCGAGCCGGCCGATCTCCTTGACGAAGTTGTCCTCGGGACCGCTGCCGTGGTCGGTCAGGTCCCCGGTGTCGACCACCGCGTCGATCTTGAACTGGGCGGTGACCGAGCGGACGAGGTTCCACGCGATGGGGTTGAGGTGGATGTCGGAGACGTGCAGGATCCGGATCGAGGTCGGGTCGGCGTCGTAGACCGGCAGGGAGGAGACCGCGTCGTAGAGCTGGGAGACGTTGTCGACCAGCTTGACGAGCTGCCCGCGGTAGGACTCGAACCTGGTCACGATGGACTCGGCGTCGCCGACCAGGGACGGCGCCCCGGCCAGCAGGCCCGTGTACTCCGGCTCGACCACGGAGCCCGGCCGGAACGTCAGCAGGACGGTCGTGCCGATGCCCGCGATCATCACGACGCCGGCCAGCAGGCCCGCCAGCGCCGCCCTGAGGCCGCGGAAGACGATGAGGGAGAAGATCAGGGCGCCGGCCAGGCCGCAGGCGATGGAGCGCAGCGCCAGGGCGCTCACCCCCTCCTTCAGTTCCTTCTCCAGCAGCGCGGGGAGCCGGTCGGAGAGGCGGGGGTCCTCCAGCATGGCGCGCGCCTGGTCGGAGTCGATGTTCTCCAGGGTGACGCGCAGCCGTACCGGGGCGTCGTGGGTGTCGAACAGCAGGCTGCCCAGCGGGTGGGCGTCGACGACGGTCTCCCCCCGCAGGGACAGCTCCGCGGACATCCCGACGTCCAGCGGCCCCACGGTGGCCAGCACGGGGCCGCCCAGGGCCATGCCCAGCCAGACGCCGACGACGGCGACCACCGAGCCCGCCACGGCACGCGCGATCAACCGCATCGTCCGCCCGGTGGCGGCGCGGCGGATGCCCTGGGCCCAGCGCGTGAGATCCATGCGTCTTCCTGTCTACCCGAAGTCCCGACAAGTCGGTTACCCGGAAACGCAGGGCAGAATGACAGATGTGATCGAGGTCTCGAGGGAGAAGTTCGAGGAGCTCGTGGCCGAGGCTCTGGACACGATCCCGCCGGAGCTGACGAAAGTCATGGACAACGTCGTGGTGGTGGTCGTGGACGATCCCCCGGAGCCGGATCTGCTGGGCCTCTACACGGGCATCCCCCTCACCGAGCGCGGCGACTGGTACGCCGGGGTGCTGCCCGACCGGATCGAGATCTACCGGAACCCCATCTGCGCGATCTGCGAGACCGAGGACGACGTGGTGGAGGAGGTCCAGATCACCGTCGTCCACGAGATCGCCCATCATTTCGGCATCGACGACGACAGGCTGCACGAACTCGGCTGGTGACGTCCGCGGCCTGCACGAACCCGCCCGGTGACGTCTGGAACCGGGCGGTGCGGCGGTGCCGTACCGTCATCGTCCCGGCGGCCGACCGATAGACGACATTTCACGATTTTCGACACGCCCCGGATGCGCTTGGTCGCTTTGGGTTGCGAAGCCGCCCCTTAACCGGCACTGTAGGTCACGTAGCAAACACCAACAGTCAGATGCGCCTGCAAGCTCACCGGAGTCCCATGGCGGCCATCAAGCCCGGGCGGCCAGGCGGTCGGCACCGTCGCCCAGCCGAACGTCAAGCCACCTACGGCGAGGTCCTCGCCATCGGCGAGTTCCGCGCGCTCTGGGCGGGCCAGGCGCTCTCCCTCCTCGGCGACCAGCTCTCCCGGGTGGCGCTGTCCGTCCTCGTCTTCGAGCGGACCGAGTCGCCCCTGGCCACCGCGTCGGTCTACGCGCTCACCTACCTGCCGCCGATCGTCGGCGGGCCGCTGCTGTCGGGTCTCGCCGACCACTACGCCCGGCGGCGCATCATGATCGTCTGCGATGTGCTCCGGGCCCTCCTGGTCGCGCTCATGGCGATCCCCGGCACCTCGTTCACCGCCCTGTGCGTGCTGGTCTTCTGCGTGGTGCTGCTCAGCGCGCCGTTCTCGGCCGCCCGGGCGGCGCTCCTGCCCGAGCTCCTCGAAGGCGACCGGTACGTCGCGGGCTCGGCCCTGCAGAACATGACCAACCAGGCCGCCCAGATGCTCGGCTTCGCCATCGGCGGCGCCCTGATCATGGGGATGGGACCGTACCGCGCGCTGGCCCTGGACGCGGCGACGTTCATGGCCTCCGCGCTCATCCTCGTCTCGGGGGTGCGACGGCGTCCCGCCCCCGCCCGCAGCGGCTCCGGCCGCCCCTCGATGTGGAAGATGACGCGCGCCGGGGCCAGGCTGGTCTTCGGCGACCCCCGGTTGCGGACCCTGGTGCTCTTCGCCTGGCTGTGCGGGTTCTACGTGCTCCCCGAGGGCATCGCGACCCCCTACGCCGCCGCCCTCACCGACGACCCGCAGCGGGTCTCGTTCGTCGCCGGGCTGCTGATGGGCTCCATGCCGACCGGGACGGTCGTCGGCGCGTTCCTGTTCAGCCGGTACGTCAGCCCCTCCGGGAGGCTGCGCTCCATGGGCTGGATGGCGATGCTGACCTGCGCGCCGCTGATCCTCTGCGCGCTGCGGCCGCCGCTCGCCGTGGTGCTGGTGCTCTGGTTCGCCTCCGGCGTCGGCGGCGCCTACCAGCTGGCCGCCAACGCCGCCTTCGTGCGGTGCGTGCCCGCCGAGCGGCGGGGTCAGGCCTTCGGGCTCGTCCAGTCGGGCCTGCTGGCCGCCCAAGGCCTCGGCATCCTCGTGGGCGGCGCCGCCGCCGACGAGTTCGGGCCCGAGCCCGTGGTCGCACTGGCCGGCGCGGCGGGACTGCTCGTCGCCGCCACGCTGGCCATGCTCTGGACCGACTCCCGCAAGGAGATCATCGAGCGGGTGCGCGCAGAGGCGCCCGCCTGATCCCGGCTCACGCCTGCGGCTTGGACTCGTCGTCGCTCCGCGGCGGCACGGAGGCGGGGTACGGCTGCGCCGGGTCCTGGTGCGTCGGGTACGACGCCGGGTGCTGCCCCGCGTACGGCGAGGCCTGGGAGTCCTGCGGCGGGGCCGGGTAGGTCGGCTCGTGCTGGCCGGTCCTGTCGTTCCAGTGCCGCTCGGCCTTGGCCCAGCCCTGCTCGGCCTTGGCCCTGGCGTCCTGCCAGACCGGGTTGTCCTTGTTGTTGTTCACCAGGTCCTGCAGGATCGAGGTGTCCTTGCCCTCGTCGGGCAGGAGGAGCCAGCCGATCGCGTAGACGCCCAGGCCGAGGCCGCCGAAGAGGCAGGAGACGGCGAGGGCCCCGCGGATGATGTTCGGGTCGATCCCGATGTAGCGGCCGAGGCCCGAGGCCACCCCCGCGACGATGCGCCCGTCCTTGGACCGGCGGAGCTGCTTGATGCCCGAGAAGTCGTTTTCGTTCATGTCTTCAGACTGCCCGGTGAGACCGTCCGGTCACATCGGGATTCCCCCTGGCCGGACCCTGAACTCCCCGCAATACCCTGGCAGGGTCATCACGGACGAGAGGACCTCCCATGGACGATCTCCTGCGCACCGACGACACGCTCTCCGAGGAGCAGCGGCTCATCCGCGACACCGTGAAGGAGTTCGTCGGCGACCGGATCCTCCCCCACGTCGGCGACTGGTTCGAGGAGGCCGTCTTCCCGGCCCGCGAGCTGGCCCCCGTACTCGGCGGGCTCGGCCTGCTCGGCATGCACCTGGAGGGGTACGGCTGCGCGGGACTCGACGCGGTCTCCTACGGGGTGGCCTGCCGCGAGCTGGAGGCCGGCGACTCCGGCCTGCGCTCGTTCGTGTCGGTCCAGGGGTCCCTGGCCATGTTCCCGATCTGGAAGTACGGCTCGGCCGAGCAGAAGGAGGAGTGGCTGCCCCGGATGGCGGCCGGGGAGGCGATCGGCTGCTTCGGCCTGACCGAGCCCGACCACGGCTCCGACCCGGCGGGCATGCGCACCCACGCCAAGCAGGACCCCTCCGGCGACTGGATCCTCAACGGCGCCAAGATGTGGATCACCAACGGCTCGGTGGCCGACGTCGCCGTGGTCTGGGCGCAGACCGAGGAGGGCGTCCGCGGCTTCGTGGTGCCCACCGGCACGCCCGGCTTCTCCGCTCCCGAGATCCACAAGAAGATGTCCCTGCGCGCCTCGGTGACCTCGTCCCTGTACCTCGACGACGTCCGTCTGCCGGCCTCCGCCGTACTGCCGGAGGTGCGCGGGCTGAAGGGCCCGCTGTCCTGCCTGTCGGAGGCCCGGTTCGGCATCCTGTGGGGCGTCGTCGGCGCGGCCCGCGCCTGCCTGGAGTCCGCCGTCGACTACGCCAGGAGCCGCGTCCAGTTCGACCGGCCCATCGGCGGCTTCCAGCTGACCCAGGAGAAGCTCGCCTGGATGTACGTCGGGCTCGGCCAGTCGCAGCTGACCGCCCTGCACCTGGGCCGGCTGAAGGACGAGGGGAAGATCACCCCTCAGCAGGTCAGCTTCGGCAAGCTGGCCAACGTCCGCGCCGCGCTGGACATCGCCCGCCAGGCCCGCTCGATCCTGGGCGGCAACGGGATCACCCTGGAGTACCCGGTGATCCGGCACATGAACAACCTGGAGTCGGTGCTGACCTACGAGGGGACGCAGGAGATCCACACGCTCGTCCTCGGCGAGGCCCTGACCGGCATCCCCGCCTACCGCTGACCGGCGCTCCTCCGGCCCTTCCGGCTTTCCGGCCGTGCAGTCCCCGTCGGGCCGTGCAGTCCCCGTCGGTTCCTCGACCTGCCGTCGGTTCCTCGACCTGCCGTCGGTTTATCGCGCGGCCTACCGTCGGCGCGGAGCCCGCTGGGGCAGGCCGCACGGCCTCCACTCGGGGGCCTGCGCCGCCGCCCGGCTCAGGTGCTCCTCCCAGGACCCGCCCCGGTTCATGAAATGGCGGAACAGCTCGGCGGTCGCCCGAGCGTCCGCCAGCGCGGAGTGGGCGTTCCGGAGCGGGATGCCCGCACGCTCACAGCAGGCGGCGAGCGTCCACTTCCCGTCCGGGAGGAAACCGCGGGCGAGCCGCTGAGTGCACAGGGTCTCCGTCACCCAGTGGCTGCCGGGGAGGACCTGGAGGAAGCGGAGGTCGAAGGGGGCGTTGTGGGCGACCAGGACCCGTCCGGCGATCCGCTGCCAGACCTCGTCCAGCACCTCGTCGATCACCGGGGCGTCGGCGACCATCGCGTCGGTGATGCGGTGGACGTGCGAGGCGCCGGTGTTCCGGAGGGGGTTGACCAGTGAGTGCCACTCGTCGGTGGTGGTGCCGTCCTCGTCCAGGGAGACCAGCGCGATCTCGCAGATCCGGTCGCCCTTGGCCGGGGAGAAACCCGTGGTCTCCACGTCCACCACGACATAGCCGCCCCGCGCGGGCAGGCGGAGGGAGCGGTCCAGCTCCGGTCCTGATCTCGTCACGGATGCCACTGTAGGAACAGACTGGCCGTGCTCGCCCCCTTCTCGGGTGAACGGCTTCGCGGACGACCGGCTTCTCCTGCTTCTCCGACGAACAGACGACCTGCCGCAGGCCTGGCGACGAACACCAACGGTCACTATCCTCTGTACCCTGTCTCCAGCGGGGCGTTAGCTCAATGGTTAGAGCTGCGGACTTTTAATCCGTAGGTTCTGGGTTCGAGTCCCAGGCGCCCTACCACTCGGACCTGCGGTTTTACCTACACGGCCCCTCTTGCGAGGGGCGTGAGTCATACGTGGGCCACGGGTGAGTCACTCCGGCGAAGTACGCGCCTTGCGGACCTTTCGCGCGGTCTTGCGTGCCGCGCGCATCACCAGCCGCGCGGTGGCCTTCGCGCTCTGGTGGTAGGCCTGTGGAAGCACCGAGGTGTAGGTGTCTGCGGTCAGCACGATGCTGGCGTGCCCGAGCGTGCCCTGCACCACCCGCAGATCTGACCCCGCCGCCAGCGCCAGCGTGGCGGCACCGTGCCGCAGATCATGCAACCGCACCGGCGGTAGATCCGACTCCCGCACCAGGTGTGCGAACCGGTGGGTGAGCCAGTCCGGGCGCAACGGCGCCCCGTCCGATCGGGTGAACACGTACTCCGGCGTCTTTCGGTCGTGCTGCTCGCGTTGCTGGGTGCGCTCATGGCGGTACAGCAGCCGGACGGTCTCGGCGTCCAGGGCGATCGTCCGCCGGCTGGCGGCGCTCTTGGGCGGACCCGCGCTCACCTGGCGGCCGATCTGCACGAGTTGGTGGGTCACGGTGAGCTCGGCGCTCTCCAGGTCGAGATCGGCCCAGCGCAGTCCGGCGGCCTCGCCGCGGCGGAGCCCGCGCAGCGCGATCAGCCGCCACATGACGTGCAGCCGGTCGTCGCGGGTCGCGGCGAGGAACTGCGTCAACTGCTCGGCGGTCCACACCGCCACCGACGGCCGTTCGCCGGTGCGGCGCCAAGCCGCGACCCGGCGTGCGGTCCACACCACCGGGTACGGCCGCTGCGCGCGCGGCAGGCGCAGTCCTCGTGCCGGGTTGGCCGGGATCAGCCCCTCGCGCACTGCGGCGTTGAGTGCCGTCCGCAGCGTCGCACGCACCCGCTCCAGGGTGGAGGTCGCGATCGGCAGGCCGTACCGGTTGCGCCGGGCGGCCAGCGCGGTGAACATCCTGGCGACGTCCCGGCCGGTCAGCTCGCTCAGGCGAATACGCCCGAGGTGCGGCAGGAGGTGGATACGCAGATGGTCCTCATACGACCGGCGCGTCGTCGGCCGGATGCCGTGGTGCGTGGCCAGCCAGTGGCGCAGCCATCGCCCTACCGTGCAGGAGTGGCCGACCGGTCCGGCCTCTTCGGCGGACTGGAACTCCTGTCCGGCTTTTCGTGCTTGTTCTGCGCTTGGATAACCGCCGCGGCGGATCCGCTCGCGCCGTCCCGATACGCCTGTTACCTGCACCGCGAAGTACCAGCGGCCGTGGCCTTCTTCTGCCAGCCGGCTGCAGCGTCCTCCCAGGCGCTTTCCGGTGACCGCATCCGCGCAACCGCAGCGCTTGTAAAGCGTGCACTGCTTTTTCTCCACCATGGCCCTCCTTCGCCATGCGAGCGGGAAGAGAATGTTCCATGAGAGCCACCTCGACTCTCAAAATTAAGCACGCAATCCGACAGGCCTCGCCAAGACGCGCGCTTCAATATTCAACCGTCGGCAAGAAATGTAGATTTCGCCGCGATTTAAGCTTCACGTCTGCCTGGAGTCTGCACCGCCCAGAGGCCACCACGTAGAGCTTGAGCCGGAAGTCTTTTGGGCAAATCATGCGGTGCGGAGGTGCCCGTTGATGCCCATTAAGGCCTCCCGGTGAATGATCCGCTCTTCTAGCGGAACGACGATTCGCCCTACATGATCAGAGGTTTTCTGGTGACGGGCCCGGTGCGACCGGTGGCCGTTATAGTGATCGGCATACTCACCGAGCATCGGCCGCAGGTGCCGTTTGCCGCATATTCAGCATGCGGCCGGTGCGCTCGACCCGCACATTCGAAGCTGCTACGCGACTGATCGACTGTGGCGCGCGAGAACGGCGAGGTTGAGGATCGAGTGGACGAGCCTCTCGGCATGCTGCACGTCCATCCCGTCATCGCCGTAACCGTCATACCAGATGAGGGCTCCATCTTCGCGATCCTGGGTGAGCCATGCTCCTTCCCTGACCCCGCTGTCGCAGGTGTCGTCGGAGCCGTGCCTGGTGCACCACGAGCGGCACCCCGGTGTCTCGTTGACGGAGTCTTCCATCTCGGTGATCTCCGCTCGATCGCGTCCGGCGAGGACCAGCGTGAGAAGGTCGAGAGCGATCTTTTGTGCTTCGTCGAGCGTCAGGTAGTACTCGCCGTGCTCTCCGGTGTCGCTTACGCAGATGCGCGGCTCGGTCTCGCGGTAGTGCTGGATGAGATTCACTCCGGCGATGACGGGTTTGTATTCCGGTTTGCCCGGGAGGCCGTAGTCGTCGTACCGCATCGTCTGCAGGACCGTCTCCAGGTAGAGGCTGCCGTGCTGGCGGTCATCCGGATGATCGGAACCGCGGTGCCCACTGTTGCACCATGACGGGCAGGCGCTGATCGAGAGCCAGTCGGCCGGGCTGGCGGCGTTGTGGCGGGAGTATCGATGCGTGAAGCACTCGACGACCTGAACGTCGAGCAGGGTACCCGCGGATTCGAGACGCTCGTCGTTCCTGCCGCATTGGACGCACGCCCGGCCCATGCGCTGGGCGGGGGTGAGGGAATCGCGCAAGGCTACGAGGTCGATCTGCGCACCCGCTACCGTCACGGTCCGAAGAGCGGGAGCCGTGTCTGCGAGCGGGCGCTGCGCAGGGACAGTCGTGTTCTCGGTGGGCATGCTGGGGTGGGTAGTGATAGTCATCGAGGGTCACGCACCTCTCGGTCGGAGCCGGTTACCTGTCGGAGCGCGGGTGCGTGCGCGCTCACAATCAGTCATACGCCAGATACGCAAAGCGGTAAAGCCCCAAGCAAGACATGTCGACGCCGCCAGCATGCCAGCACCGCTTGTAGCGCATCAAAATCCGCCACACAAGGGTTGAATTGGAAGTTTTCGGACAGGGCTACACGGCTTCGCGGCACTCGTTGATCAGACCACCGAGAACCTCCGGGGTTCAATCTGGCCTTTCAGCAGTACGTACGACGAGCCGACCGCCATGCTCAGGAAGTTGCTGCCGACAGGACCGGTGCGGCCGATGACCGGTGTGCAGCGGTCGGCATACCCGACCAGGCCAAGCGAAGCTCTGGCCCGCCCATGACCGAGCACACACGCCGAGCAGGGAGCCGGGATGACCTCCTGGCGCTGCGGAGTCGTCGACGGTCACACCGTCGCGCTGGCGGGCAGGCCCCCGGTGGCCTCGGGCAGGGCCTCGTCTCCGTGGAAGTTCCCGCAACAGCACTGAAACCATATAAGGATCCGTTATATTGGCTGTATGGCCTGGGAGATCACACTGCACTCCGAAGTGAACGCCTGGTTCCTCGACATCTGCAAGAACGACCCGGCCACCGCGGAGAAGATCGAGGAAGCACTGGACGAACTCGCCCTGCAGGCCCGAAGCTCGGCCGCCCGCTGGTCGACCGGATCCACCACTCCCGCATCCTGCACAACCTCAAGGAACTGCGGCCCCGAGTACCGGGCGACGCGGAGATTCGCCTGCTTTTTGTGTTCGATCCCACCCGGGAGGCCATCGTGCTGGTCGCCGGCGACAAAGCCGGGGAATGGAACCGGTGGTACCGCACGGCGATCCCCTTGGCAGAGGAACGCTACGCCGCATACCGCGCCGAGAAGGAGAAGGAGGAGCGCTGATGAGCGAGTTCGTGAAGTGGTCCGACACCAAGACCAAGATCCGTGAGATCGATCCCGAGTGGGACTCCCCCGAGCGCGTCGCCGCCCGAGAGGCCAGCCGCGAGCAACTCCGGGCGGAACTGCGCGGCGCCCAGCTCGCCGAGATGCGCAAGCGCCTGGGCATCTCCCAGAAGCTCTTGGCCGAACGCATGGGCGTCTCCCAGGCGCGCGTGTCCCAGATCGAGCACGGCCAGATCGGCGGCCTGGACACCCTGCGTTCCTACGTCGTCGCCTTGGGCGGAACGCTGGATGTGGTGGCCGACTTCGGCGACCACACTGTGAAGGTCGCCTGAGCCAGCCCGGGCATGGGCGATGGTCAAGGACCCATGTTTGCTCGGTGGTTGCTCGCCTGTCGCGGTACGGCACGGCACGCAACGACACCACCCGACAGGACAAAAAGGACGGGCGTGGACAGGAAGTCATCAGGTGACACTCCACGACAGTAGACGTCACTGATCAAGTCGACTTTTAATCCGTAGGTTCTGGGTTCGAGTCCCAGGCGCCCTACCACTGTTTACGCAGGTCAGCGGCCTGATCCCGATGGTGTCAGCGGGGTCGGGCCGGACCGTTCCCTAGATCATGTTCCCCCGGTGTTCCCGCGTTCCGCCACGCCACGGTCGATTCCCGATCATCTCCATGAGCCGTGCGGACGCTCTGCGGCACCCTGCGGCCGCCGAGATGAGGGGATCACAGGTGGCGCGGATCATCGAGCGCACGGCCAAGAGCGGCGCGAAGTCATGGCTGGTGAAGTGGCGGATCGGCGGCGGGCGGAACGGCAAGGAGGACTTCGAGACCTGCTACGGCAGGACGATCGCCGAATCCTTCGCCGAACTCGTCGAGGACAACGGCGAGCGGCGGCCACCGGGCTACCCGAAGGGCTGCCACGGCCTTCAGGACCCCCGTTTCCGCGATGACGGCGCCTTGGGCATGCCGACATTCGAGGCGTACGCACGCACCGAATACACCGCCCGTCCGGGCGCTTCCCCGACGCAGCGGTTCACCTACCTGACCGACGCCGAACGGCATGTCTTCCCGTTCCTCGGTCACCTCCGGCTGGACGAGGTCACCCGCCGGGTACTGCGGGAGTGGGCGCAGCAGATGCTCGCCAAGCCCTCCGCCCGCAACGCCCACCAGCCGCACCGGCCCCTGTCCGACGAGCAGGCCGCGCGCCGATGGGCACGGACCTGCGGCCTCGCCGTGAAGCCGACCGGACGTGTCTCACCCGACGTGCTGCGGAAGTGGCGTGAGGCGGGCTCCCTCCGTCCGGCGCGACCGGATCCGGGGACGCTCTCCCCCGCCACGGTCACGAAGATCTACCGGGGTTCGATCAAGCCGGTGCTGCGGGCGGCGATGCGGCAGGGAGAGGACGGCGAGCCGCCGCTGCTGCGTTCGTCGCCCTGCGACGGGTTCCGCCTGCCGCCCGCGCCGGTGCGCGCCCGCCAGGTCCTGTACGGGCCGGAGGTCGCCGTCTACCTCACCGCGGTCGGTGACGTCGACCGCGACACCGCGCTGTTCATCGTCACCATGACGGCCACCGGCCTTCGCTGGGGTGAGCTGGCAGGGCTACACGTGAGCGGCCTGGACGCGGCGGGGTGCGTGATCCGCGTCGTCCAGACCTACGCCCGGCTGCTGAACGAGGACACCGGCCGCTGGGAGTGCGGAACTTCCCACCCCGAACCCGGAAAGCGATCATTCGCTCTTCCGCAGCTCCTTCTCCCACTCGCCGAAGCGCTCCCGGATGGCCTCAGCCTCGATCGCATCGACGCCGTACACGGCGAACTCCTCATCGGTACGGCGGCGCACGTACGCCAGCATCTCCGCGAACACCTCCCGATCGAACCCGGCATCCCGGCGAGCGGCCAGATCCAGAAGCTGATCGCGCGTGTACCGGCCCGACTCCACGAGCGCGTCCACATCGATGAAGTCACGAGCGAGCGCGCGGTTGAACAACGCCTCGGTCTTCCCGGCCGCGACGTCATCCGGATGGAGGACCGGGCCCATCTCCATCCGCACCGGCGGCTGAAAGCGCACGTCCGCGACGACCTCGACCTTGCAGCCATGACCTGTGCCACGCTCAGAGATCCACATCCGGACATACCGTTCAGTGCTCTGCAAGATCTCAGCCTGGTACCCGGCTGTTCGGTACGCCTCGGCCACCTGGTCCGCCGCCGCCGGGCAGTCCATGTCCAGCGCACCGAACAGATCGACGTCCTCGCTCGGCCGCTCCACGATCCCGTACGCCTGCACCGCGTACCCACCGGCCAGTGCAAAGCCGTACTGATCGGCGACGCTGAGACCGATCTCGATCAGTCGTCGGTGGAAAGGGTCCATCACGCGACCTGATCACGAAGCCAGGTGAACCGCGACTCCCACAGTCGGCGGACCCGTACCGGCAAGATCAGATCAGGCCAGATGCGAGCCAGCAGATCGGCGTTCAGGTACGCCTTGAGATCCTGCTCTCGGCCTTCCTGGATGACCTGCTCGTACATCACCCGCAGCGCCGCCGGATCGGACAGGTCGTAGGAGCGTCGCGGGCTCCAGTCCAACCAGCCGGGCAGCATGACGATCCCGTTCGCAGGTCCGGTCAGTTCCTCCAGAGCGCGGGGAACCGCATACGGGCGGATGTTCGCGTAATTGAGCGCCCTGTCCATGCCTCCAGTGTGACATTTCCGCCGGAGCCCCACCTCTTCGATGACGCAACCCCACACGGGCAAGGCATCAGCGTGACCGACTTCGGCGACCGCATCATGACGGCCACCGGCCTTCGCTGGGGTGAGCTGGCAGGGCTACACACAAGCGGCCTGGACGCGGCGGGGTGCGTGATCCGCGTCGTCCAGACCTACGCCCGGCTGCTGAACGAGGACACCGGCCGCTGGGAGTGGCGCATCAAGCCGTACCCGAAGGGCAAGAAGCGCCGGGACGTGCCGATCAGCGAGGAACTGGCCGGGCTGCTGTCCGGGCAGGCGCAGGGCAGGCGCAGGGCAGCAGGCCCGACGAGCCGCTCTTCCAGAAACGGACAGGCGGCTACATCGACTACGGCAACCAGCGCAACGACATCCTGCAACCCGCACTCGCGCTCACCCGGGAACACGGCCCGGCCAAGCACATCACCCCTCACGCCCTGCGCCACACAATGATCACCATGCTCCGGGACGGCGGCGTGGCCCCCGGGGTGATGCAGTTGGTGGCCGGACACGAGTCGTACCAGACCACCGCGGGCTACTCCGGCCGGCAGACACCCGCCCAGCGAGCCCTGATCCCCGACGCGGTCCAGCCGGTCCTCCAGGCCGCAGGCCCGCTGTTCGACATCCCTGAAGCCGGCGACACGTGAGCAATCCGTACGGATGCATCATCGACATTCCCAGACACTGATGTATACCTATAGCTATACCCCATGAGTGGCCGGAGACGAATGGGACATCTACGTCGTGAACGAGGTCCGCGAATGGATCGAGCAACTCGACGACGCCACCCATGCCCGGGTGGTGCAGGCCATCGACGCTCTCGCCGAAGGCGGCCCCGGCCTGGGACGGCCCCTGGTCGACACGATCACCGGATCATCGATCCAGAACCTCAAAGAGCTCCGGCCCGGCACGGTGCGCATCCTGTTCGCCTTCGACCCATGGCGTTCCAGCATCCTGCTGGTCGCAGGCGACAAAGCCGGACGATGGAAGAGCTGGTACGAGGAGGCCATTCCACTGGCCGAACACCGATATGAGGTCTACTTGAAGCAACGCGCCCAACAGGAGGACGGCAGATGAGCGGATACGTGCGGTGGAAGGACATCCGGGCCGAGCACGTCCAGCGGGCCGGTGGCGAGGAGGCCGTCCAGGCCGGCAAGCAGGAACTCCTGGCCGAGGTCCAAGGACACCGGTTGGCGGAGATCCGCCGCGGGCGCGGCCTGACCCAGCAGCAGGTCGCCGAGCGTATGGGGGTCACCAAGGGACGCGTCTCCCAGATCGAGCAGGGCAAGATCTCCGGCCAGGACATCCTGGCCCGCTACGCCGCCGCCCTCGGCGGCCGACTCCACCAGTCGATCTACTTCGACGACGGCGACATCGCCGCCATCGCCTGACGGTCCCGGCGGGTGCGAAAACCGAATCCGGAGCGGCACTTCGATGATCGGATTGCCCCTGCCGGGGGTACACCCACGCAGCTCACGCGGAATGTGAATCCTCATGGAGGACCCCGCCGAGTCGGTCTCGTCTGCGTACGCTCAGCTCGGTGATCCGCATCGGATCCGTGATCGGCTCCGGGACGCTGCGTAGCGGGGCCGCTTGACCCAGGGCTTGATGGGCGCGGTGCCGGTTGTAGAACCGTTCGTACTCACGCACCTGCGTTCCGCAGATGTGTGTCCGGCCTAGTGCACGGATCTGCAGGTTGAACTGCGGAAACGCGTCAGGGCATGCTGAAGCGGCGTGTCACTAGGCGGTAGTGTTCGCCCAGGTCAGGAGCTCGGCCCCGGGACCGCTTCGACGATCTTCTTGGGGTGTGGGATGTCCAGCTTGGCCAGGATGTCGCGTTGGGCCTTGGTCAGCTCGGCGCGCTGGCGGAAGGTCCCGCTGGGGCCGGTGAAGGTGCCCACGGTCAGCGGGGCGAACGCGTCGGTGACGCGCTTCCAGGTGGTGCCGGCGGTGGTCTCGATGAGGCGGATCAGCAGGAGCGCCAGCCAGCACAAGATGACGTGGGCGCGGATGCGTTCTTCGAGCCGGTGATAGACCGGCCGCAGGTCGATGATCTGCTTCATGTCCCGCCAGCCGCGTTCGACCTCCAGCAGCTGCTTGTAGCCGAGCGCGATGTCGGCGGCCGACAGGTGCGGATCGGAGCAGCGCAGCAGGTACTTGCCGTCCAGGTTGGCCTCGGCCTTGATCTTGGCGGCATCGACGCGCAGCAGGCCGCCGGGCGTGGTGCGCAGGTAGCGGGCCAGGCCGCGCTTGGTGGAGATGACCCCGCGCAACTCGGCCCGCTTGGTCGCGCTGAGGGCGTCGGAGCCGGCGATCAGCTCCTCCAATTGGGCGACCATACGGGCGCGCACGGCGGCGTCCCGGGTGGCGCCGTCGGGGTTGAAGCAGATCACGAACCGGTCGTGTTCGCTGATGCGGACTTCTTTGACCTTGAGGTTGCCGGTCACGTCGGCGTAGCGGCCCTGGCGTGACAGCGCCGCGGCGGCTTCGGGCGAGCCGGAGCGCAGGCGTTCGCCGATGATGTAGTGGTGGTCGCCTCGGCGCAGGTAGCGGCGGTTGGCGGCGGAGGAGAAGCCGCGGTCGCCCACCCATACGATCTTGCTCAGGGTCCAGTCCCGCATGTCGTCCTTGACCTGGCGGATCAGCGCCGAGTCGGCGGTTGAGCCCGGCCAGGACCAGACGCGGACCGGGATGCCGTCGCGGGTGACGGCCATGCCGATGACGATCTGCGGCAGGTCGTCGCGGTGGTCCTTGGACTTGCCGTGGCTGCGAAAGCCCTTCACCGCCTGCTCGTGGTCGCCGCTGCCGTTGTCACCGCCGGTGGCGGGGATCGGCAGGCCGCGTTCGTCGCGGGGCAGGGGCTCGTCGGGCTCGTCGATCTCGAAGTAGGTGGAGGTGGTGTCGAAGAACAGCAGGTCGACCTCGAGGTTGAGCAGGGTGGCGACCTGGTCGAACACCTGGTGTTCCAGGGCGTCGCGGACCTGGTGCAGCCAGTCCATCGCCCGGTAGCAGGCGTCGTCGGAGCAGGCGGACAGGCCGTCGATGTGGGCGGTTGGTCCCGCCCAATGGGAGGCGGCCAGCTTGGAGGAGGCGTCCAGGGCGCGGTTGGCGACCAGGGCGAACAGCACCCGCTCGGTGGCGGGACTGCGGCGGGTCGAGGCGAGCATCCGGGTCAGGATCGTGTTGATGTTCAGCCGGTGCCACAGGGCGTCGAGCAGGTAGGTGCCGCCGTAGGCGGCGGATCCGGTGAAGGTCAGTTGCGCCGGGCCGGTCAGTGCGGCGGCGCGGGCGGGGTCCAGCAGTCGGCACAGGGAGGTGACCAGGCGTTCGACGGCGGCGCGGTCGAGTTGGTCTTCGCGGCCGAAGTTGTGCAGGACCTTCATCTTGGAGGACTGGGTGGCGGGGTCCCATTCGTTGTGCGCCAGTTGCAGGTACTGATCTTGAAGTGCTGAGGTGAGCACGCCAGGTGTATCCGCGCCCACCCG